>JAENYW010000191.1 GCA_016841555.1 Tepidibacillus decaturensis | reverse complement strand
TTTACAAAGGATTATCAAGGGTTAGTAACCTATATCTCTCCTATTGCCGAAGTATCATTAGATGGAAGGGAAACAAATGTTGAAATAAAGGTAGGCTTTTCAGAGGAGAAGGTGGATTTAAAGCCTGGGTATAATGTCTATTTAACGATTCAGCCCTCAGATAATAATACTGCAGCTTTATTCGTTCCTAGTCAATGCATTGTAGATAAGGATGGGAAGCACTATGTCTATACTTTAGTAGAGAATCTCATTGAAGAGCGTGAAGTAAAGCTAGCAGAAGAGCAAGAAGAGGATGAAAAGGTGAAGGTGTTAGAAGGAATTAGCGAAGAGGATAGCATCATATATAATCCCAATGCTGATTTGGAAGCTGGTAAACCTATTGATCCTGCGAAAGTGGAAGAGCTAGGTGAGGAAGCATGATACATCTAGAGAATATAGCGAAAAGCTATGTGAATGGAGATATACGTGTTGAAGCATTAAAAAATATACATTTACACATTGAAAAAGGAGAATTTGTCGCCATTATGGGACCCTCTGGTTCGGGAAAGTCAACATTGATGAACATTCTTGGTTGTTTAGATGTTCCTTCAAGTGGTGTATTTACGATTCATCAACAGAGGATAAATGATTTTTCGGAAGTAGAGCTAGCGGAATTACGTAACCAGACCATAGGCTTTGTTTTTCAAACCTTTCATTTATTAGCTCGCTTATCTGTATTAAAGAACGTGGAGCTACCGATGCTGTATCGAGGAGTAAGTCCTAAGGAGCGTCGTAAGCGTGCCATGGAGCTATTAGGAAAGGTTGGATTATCTGATCGGCTACAGCATAATCCAAGTCAATTATCTGGAGGGCAAAAGCAAAGGGTTGCAATAGCTCGTGCCCTTGCTAATGATCCAGATATTATTTTAGCAGATGAGCCTACGGGAAATTTGGATACAATGACAAGCATGGAAATTATGGATATATTAAGTGATTTAAATAAACAGGGAGTTACGATCATCCTTGTTACCCATGAGGAAGAAATCGCTACCTTTGCTTCAAGAGTGATTACTGTTCGAGATGGAAATATCATTGAAGATACAAAAGATGCTTTAACAAGTGAGGGATTGTCATGAATCTAACAGAATATTTTAAGCTTTCCCTTGATAGTTTACGAATTAATAAGCTGCGTTCCTTTTTGACGCTAATTGGTATTATCGTAGGTGTTGGTTCCGTTATTACCGTTGTAGTAATTGCGCATAGTGGTCAAGAAGGAATTATTGATGCAGTAACACAGGATGGGAAAAATGTCTTTTATGTATATAACAGTGAACCAAATGGCATATACGGTTCTCGTGCGGCTTTAAAGCTTACGGATATTGATCTGTTAAAAAGAAAGCTAAATCAAGAGGTGCTTATATCTGGTGTGAATGTAGGTAAAGTAGAGGTGCGTATAGGAAAGGATTTAGCTTATATGGACGTCCAAGCAGTATCTGCGGCATACTATCATATGACAAAGAATATGGATATCATGAGTGGACGCTTTTATTCCGAATCGGAGGAAAGATCAATAATAAAAGGAATTGTTGTTAATCAAGTAATGGCTGAAAAATATTTTTCCAATGCAGAGAATGCTGTGAATAAAAAGATTCTTCTAAATAACATTCCTTTTAGTATTATTGGTGTTTATAAGGAGCCAACCTTTTTGGGGATGGGTGGAGACAGTTTAACGAGCTATATGTCTTTAGCACTGTGGAATCGCTTAACAGATAATACGCAAGGGAACATAACTGCGTTGCAAATCAAAGTGATAAATGAAGATATCGACCTACATGCTTTTATGGATCAGACGATTGCCACCCTTGCGGAAAATCATCGTGTACCGAAAGAGCAATACATGACTCAATCAGTTGAACAAACAGAAAAAATAGTGGAGTCTGTTTTTGGGTTTTTAAAAATTTTAATTGGCTCAATAGCAGGAATTTCTCTATTTGTTGGTGGGGTTGGTGTGATGAACATTATGCTTGTGACGGTAATGGAACGTACTAGGGAAATAGGAATACGTAAAGCGATTGGAGCAAAGCCGTTAGATATTTTAATCCAGTTTCTCATTGAAGCATTTCTTCTCACCTTTATTGGTGGAGTGCTAGGTGTTCTATTAGGAGTTGGTATCGCATTTCTTATTACAAGGCTATTGGATTGGGGCTTTGTGATGTCTTGGTCCATTGTAGGACTATCCTTTATCATTACAACGTTAATTGGTCTCTTTTTTGGAATTTATCCTGCTAGTAAGGCAGCAAATCTAAATCCGATAGAAGCGTTGCGATATGAGTAAATCCTTAGTGTAATTTTCCTATACATATTTTGCTTATGAAATCAGAGGATATCCTACGCTATGATAAGGTTATGATATAATAATATCCTATTAATTATTACATATGATGGAGGTATATAGATGACTGATGAAAAAAATATAGAAATAGAAGAGCAAGGTATAGAAGAATCACATGATACCAATCATAAAGAAAAAAGAAAATATGAATTAAAGTGGTCGCAATTTAGTCTATTTATTCTTCTTTATTTAGGGATACAAATTTTTGTTGGCATTGTTATAGTAATAATGGATGCAATTTTGGGGACGGAATTTATTAATCTTTTTACAATAGGATATATTGGATTACTATTTGATACAGGCTTTTTCTTTCTCGCACTATTTCTTATGAAAAGTGTAAGAGTATTCACCTTTAAGAAAATAGATTTTTCGGTTTTACGTTCTGCCAAAACTTACGGTTATATTATAGCGAGCTTTTTCTTTGTAATGATTATACAATATCTCATTATTTTTGTTCTCAAACTTGAAAATCCTTCTGCTCAACCAGAAGAGTTAGGATTTCTCCAAGTTACGCGTGGATTTGAATATGTCTTATTATTTATTGCCATTGTTATACTTACTCCAATTAAAGAAGAGATAATCTATCGGGGCATTCTTCATCGTTTTCTTGAAACAAGACATCATTTTTGGATAGGCTTAATTGTTTCGTCTTTAATATTTGGTGTTGCACATATTACCGGTGGAATTATTATTACCCCCACAATCATGGGTATTGCGTTTGTGGTTTTATTTAAGGTTACAAATTCTCTAGTTCCAGGCATTATTCTTCATATGTTATGGAACTTACTAGCTTATATTACCATTATTACACAATTTAATCTTTAATAAAAAAACGTGGTTTAATACCATGTTTTTTTTATGCTTTTTACATATTGTTAAGTAAATATATATACAATTAGAAGGATTTGGATGAGAAAATAGGTGTAGAACGATTGGAAATGAGCAAACTAAAAATATTTCATTTGGAGGGAGCATAATGTCAGAAAAAACTGAGGAAAAACATACATTAAAAACAATTGGGGAAACATTAGTTGAAATAGGGATTCAATTAGACAGGGCAAACATTGCTGCTTATGTTTATTTATTAAATAAACCCAAAAGGCTTATCATCTTAAACCTGATATCTGGAATAGCACGAGGTATAGGAATTGCTATCGGGTTTACTTTATTTGCAGCTACGATTATTTATTTCTTACAAAAATTAGGAGCATTAAATTTGCCGATTATTGGGGATTATATTGCTGAAATTGTAAAAATTGTTCAAGCGCAATTGCATGTCGAATCAAGCTTTAGATAGGGAGGACAATGTATGGATCAAGAACAGCTAGCACGGCTGAAGGCTAGACTCCTTCAAGAGAGAGATGCTTTGTTACATCAAATGAAGGTAAATAATAGCTTTGGTTTAGATGAGAGTATGAATAATTCAATCGGTGAATTGTCTGGCTATGATAATCATCCAGCGGATATAGGTACTGAATTATTTGAACGTGGCAAAGATATTGCTTTAGAAGAAAATCAAATGCACCTGTTAGATTTAATAAATGAGGCATTGGATCGAATGGAGCAAGGTACTTATGGGTATTGTGCAGAATGTCATCAGGAAATACCTATAGAACGTTTAGAGGTACTCCCTTATGCGAAATATTGTATCGCACATCAGCCGAATAATTCCATTTCCATTCAACGACCAATTGAGGAACAATTTTTAATGCCTCCATTTGGGAGAACAAGCTTTGACGATAAGGACAACGAAACAGAATTTGATGGAGAAGATGCTTGGCAAGCGGTAGCCAGATATGGTACTTCTAATCCTCCAGATTTTTTTCGAGATGGTACCGATTATGATCATTTATACATCGAAAGTAGAGAACCAGATGGTTATGTTAGTCCGTTAGAGGGCTTTATTATTACAGATATGGATGGAAATCCATCAGAGGATCAGATTGATGTAACACGAAGTGAAGTATATGATGCCTATATGGAGAACTTTGAGGGGGAAGAAGGCATATCTGAGACACCAATCCCTGATGAGGATAGGTGAACAAAACAGAATTTAGAGGGAGTCTTGTTGAGAATAGCAGATAAATTTTGATAATGACAGATAGTAAATGAGATGATTGTTTGCTACCTGTCATTTCTCTTTTTACAATATATTGGGTTAATGTTTTGACATGTTTTATAGCTGTGCTAAAATAAAGAATAGAAAAAGAAATAGGAGGGGACAGACAGGTTGTTTTATTACATTGTATCCATACTAGTCATTATCCTTGATCAGCTAAGTAAGTGGGCAATTGTTCATTATATGAAGCTATATGAAAGTATCCCTGTTATTAAAGGATGGCTACATATTACATCAAGCAGGAATCGAGGGGCTGCATTTGGAATATTGCAAAACCAAAGAGGATTTTTTATTTTATTAACTTTTCTCGTTTCTATGGCTATGATTTACTACATTTATAAATTACAAAAAACGAACAAGCTATACGCCTTTTCATTAGCTTTGCTTTTGGGTGGTGCTGTCGGTAATTTAATCGATCGTATGCTTACTGGAGAGGTTGTTGACTTTATTGATGTACGAATTATCAATTTTGCGATTTTTAATATTGCTGATTCTGCCATAACGATTGGTGTTGCATTGATAATCATAGAGATGCTGTTTTCAAAGGATGCTAAAAAAATTGATCTATAGGAGAATTAGGATTGGAAACATTTGAAAAATATGACTGGACGATTGAAGTGGAAGATACAGGGTTACGAATTGATAAATATTTAGCGGAAGAAGCTGCTGAGTGGTCTAGATCACAAATACAACAGTGGATTAAAGATGGAAATGTTCAAGTAAATGGGCAGCAGGTAAAAGCTAATTATAAACTAGCAGAAAATGATGAAATAATTGTAAAGGTACCGCCTAAAAAAGAATTAGAGGTCCAAGCAGAGTCCATACCATTACATATTGTCTATGAGGATCATGATGTTGTTGTAGTAAATAAACCAAGGGGAATGGTGGTTCACCCTGCTCCTGGACATTATTCAGGAACGCTAGTCAATGCGCTTTTAGCTCATTGTGATGATTTATCTGGAATTAATGGTGTTCTTCGTCCTGGAATTGTTCATCGGATCGATATGGATACGTCAGGTTTATTGATGGTTGCCAAGAACGACTTAGCGCATGAGTCATTGGTTAATCAGTTGAAGGAACATTCTGTTCATCGTATCTATACCGCCTTGGTTCATGGTGTCATCCCACATGACAAAGGAACGATCGATGCTCCGATTGGAAGAGATCCTAAAGACCGAAAAAAAATGACGACAACCCATAAGAATAGTAAAGATGCAGTTACTCATTTTGTTGTCAAAGAAAGATTTCAAGGATTCAGCTTAGTTGAATGCAAATTAGAAACAGGTAGAACTCATCAAATAAGAGTACATATGCAGTACATTGGCTTTCCTATCGTTGGCGATCCTTTATATGGGCAGAAAAAAAGCTTAGATATCGATGGACAGGCATTACATGCGAAAACATTAGGATTCAAGCATCCAAGAACAGGGGAATATTTAGAGTTTGACTCTGCGATTCCAGAGGATATGGAACAATTGATTGAAGAGCTTCGAGAAAGGGAAAAGTAGATTATTTTCCTAAATACCTATTGACTTATGATTATCGTTAATAGATAATAAGTAAGACAAATGAA
>JAENYW010000190.1 GCA_016841555.1 Tepidibacillus decaturensis | reverse complement strand
GTCGATCTGAATCACCACCAGTTAAATCAGCAAGGGCTCTATTTAACTGTTCTGATGCAGGAGGAACTTTTCCGTTTTGTAATTTACTGATATATTGTGTGCTTGCAGATAGATTCTTTTTGGTAAGTAATGTAGATAGTTCATCAAGTGTTAATCGCGATGCCTTTATATAGTATTTAAGCAACTGTGCATATTCCATAGAAACCCTCCTTATATACTGAAAATTGTATACGATTGACATATTTATTTCAATAAAAGAGTAATCGTTATTTTACTTTTAATTATTATTGACATAAAAATGATAACTATGATATTTTTATTGCAAAAGTATAAAAAAATCGAGAAAAAAGTGGTGATTAGATGAGGCTAAGTTATTCACAACTCTTAAAAGCAGCGATAGAGGAGAAAAAAATAACGCTAAATGAAATTTCTCATGAAATAGAAAAGCTGAATGGGAGTCGTCCAGCAATAGAATACTTGAGTCGATTGAAAAACAATAAAATCTCCCCAGCATCAGACAAGCTTAATGATGCGTTAGCTAGAGTACTGCATATTGATCCCCTAGAATTTAAAACGGCAGCATACAGAGAAAAGATTCCTCTTGAAATACTTGATAAGCTAGAAAATACAATAAATAAGTAAGCAGATAGAGACTTATTATAAACGAAAATAGTAAGGGGGATAGTGTTAATGTAGGTATGGATTGTAGATACATTCTATATTTATTTTACTTCAACCTATGAACTCATCCAGCAAAAATTGAACGAATTTACTATAAAAAACCTTTAAATAAAAGAAAACCCGTACAAGAACGGGTTTTCTTTTATTTAAGTAATTTGATCATCTTCCCATTGATCGTAATAATTTTCGTTACTCTCTATTTTTTCTTTTTTTTCTGTCGTATTAGGTTGAACTTCCTTCCAAAACAATTCTTTTCCTGAGTATGTACTAATTTCATCAAATTTACCTGTAGCAGGATTAAAAATTAGTCTTCTTCTTTGATATTCCATTTTTTCACCTCATATTCAATATGAACATCTTTATGATGTTTTATACATTACATTCTCTGGGATTATTAATCATTATGTATGATAGAGTCAATAGCACGTGTATAGGATTGTTTGACATATCTTTGCCTCCTAATTTTTAACTTGGATTAACCTCATCATAAGACAAGGTAGTCACTTCTGTATAATCTCCTTTTATAACTTCTTCCTTTTCGGCATTCTTGTTTAATTCCTCAGCATCATCAATTCCTGGTGCGACCATTTCTCCATAGCCTTTCTTTCTTTTATTTATCATCATCTATTCCTCCTTTATCTTTATTACCTTTAGCATGAGAAAATAGATAAAAACTATACATTTTATCTTTTAGGTCACATGTATTATTTTAATAAAAAAATAAATAATAACGGGTAAGATTACAAAAAAATGTATTTTTATTTTTTATTTTTTAAAAAGGGTGAAGGGTATATGAATATTCAATCTTATAGAGAAATCAAAGATGCGTATAAAGAAGTGAATGAAGCTAATGTGCTTATGCACAACGTATGGAAGGAGCACATGCTTTTTACATGGCAATGGTGGCTTGCTGTTTTTTTGACTATTTTACCTTGGATTGTATGGTTTTTTTTAAGAAAAAAGGATAGTACGGATCGATTAATGTATGCAGGTTTTTTTATGATGGTTATTTCTTCTTGGCTAGATTTTTTAGGAGTAGTTTATGGATTATGGCTGTATTATGTTGATGTGTATTATTCGATACCTCCTCATATTATGTGGGATTTTTCAGTGATACCTATAACAGTTATGCTGTTGATTCAATATAAACCGAATTTTTCTCCATTAATAAAGTCAATGATATTTGCATCCTTTGGTGTATTAGGGGAAGTTGTGTTTCAATGGATCGATTTCTATGAAGTACTTAAATGGAAAATTATATATTCTATTCCCATCTATATGCTTCTTTATTTACTAGCAAATTATTTAGCTCATAGAGATAGATATACTCCATTATCTAACAATAAATAAGTAAAGGATCATTTGAAGGGAGTTTATGGAAAAATATGAATGAAGAAAATGGAAAAATGAACGTGGTGAAAAGAAAAGGGTATCTGATTGAAGTTGTCTTATGGAGTATTGCTTTTCCTGGATTTGGACAACTTATGAATGGAAAAATGGTGAAGGGTATATTATTTATACTGCTAGAGCTTCTCATTAATATGAATGCCTATCTTAATTTAATAATCAAGTATAGTTTTACTGGAGAGTTTGAAAAAGCGATTGCTGTATCTAACAATCAATGGGCGTTATTTTATCCCTGTGTATTTGCTTTTGCTATATTTGATAGCTATGTGGATGGGATTAAAATGACAGGAAAAGAGCCTGCTCCTTATATTGGAATTCCATTTGTTATGGCAGCCTATTTTTCCACTGTTGGTGTTATATATGGCGATGTTAAACCATTTTATCTTATCGTTCCTCCTATTTTTATACCGATAATATTATTGATTCTAGGGTTTCTTATTGGAATGTTAATTAGAAAGTGGATATTATATACGGTAAATTAATAGGAAATCATCACAATTCTTCTGTCTTCAATAACTAGTACAAATTTCCATATATCGTTGTTATATACTTCACGAAAGACAGTAGCGTTTTTTCCACAGAACTCTATTTCCTCTAATTTTTTTCTATCAATTATTTCCATTGTTATCCCTTCCTTTAATTTGATTAAGCTTCCTATATATTTCTGTTATCCCTATTACTATGTATATCGGTATAGGATAGAAAATATTATATGTTTTTTTATTCCAGTTTAACTATATTTGCAAATAATTAAGGGAAGAGACTAGTACATGTTTTTATATGTTTGAATAAAATAGCATAAAAAAATAGTATTTAGTTTTTTTCTTCGTTTGAAAGCAGGTGGGTGGGTGTTGATGCGAATAGAGAATATAGAGAATCGTATAACGAGGATAGAGGAAAAGGTAGAGAAACAAATTGTAGAGACAGCAGAATCAAAAGTGTTTTTACAGGAAATAAGTAAAAGACTAGAAGCGTTAAAAAAGGATATTGATTTACTAGCTCAAGAGCAGCTTCGAGGAAATGAACAAAAATATGATCGTTTTTCTAGAATTGTTGAGAGGTTAATTTGGGCTGGTGTGACAATCATTGGTTATATTATTGGAAAAGGAGGGCTTTAATATGTCAAAGCCAATACTTATCATTGATCCTGGTCATGGTGGGAAAGATATTGGTGGAGGCTCTAATTCCTTATTTCGTGAGAAGGATTTGACATTAATGATTAGTAGCTATCAATATCATAGGTTAAAGGAATTAGGGGTACTAGTAACAATGACAAGAATGGAGGATATATATTTATCCCCTTCTAATCGCACCAAGATAATAAGGGAAAGTGGAGCGAAATATTGCATCTCTAATCATATAAACGCAGCTACGCCTCAAGCAAGAGGAGTAGAAACGATCCATTCTATTTATTCCGATGGAAAACTAGCAAAGGCTTTATATCAAGCAATAGTTGATGAAGGAATGGTGAAGAGACGCGTTTTTTCGAAAGAAAGTAAGAGTGTAAAAGGAAAGGATTATTATTATTTGCATCGTAAAACGGGATCGATAATCACGACAATTATTGAGTATGGTTTTGCTACGAATACCGAGGACACAAAACTATTAAATGTAAGATGGAAGGATTATGCAGAGGCTACGGTGAAAGCTTTTTGCCATTTTATTGGACAAAATTATCAGCTTCCAATAGATAAGAAACAAAAAAAAGAAGAATCTAGGGTTCTACCTATCATAAAGGAAACTGTGAAGGTTAAGCTAGAGGATGAGACACTGTCTGCATATTTGACAAATGAAGGTAAGACAGTTATTGAGTTGAGAGAGATTGCTGAAAAGCTGAACTTACTTGTTGAATGGATTAGTAGCACAAAAACGGTTGTACTAAAGAAAAAAAAGTAAAAAATAATTTTTCTTCAATACTTTTTCATTCTTTAGGATGTTTTTTTTCAACTAACGCTAATATTATAAAATATCTTCTCTTATTTTAGCTATTTTGAAGTTATTCACTATAATGGATCTCTTTCTCATATATAAAAAAGTGGTGACTGTTAAATCACCACTTTTTTATATATGAGAAAGAGATTTTATGAAAAAACTGGATGAAAGCCTTATAAGTATTCAAAGTAACGCTTTGTATGAAAAACAACCATCCCTACTAAAACAAACGGTAAAGCAACAATGGCACCTAGATTATGAACTGCAAACAATAATTTTTCCATCATTACTTCCTCCCTTCAATCTTTATACTTATATAATAAACTAAAGATGTCACGGAAGTATGGTAATTCAATGTTTTTTCTTGTATATTTGAAGATTTATTTACCATAAATTGTCCACAATGTTATCACAGAATTGAAGTTAAGACCTTTTATCAATAGGGGAGAGAAATTATTAAAAATCGTCAAAATCATGAATTAAGGAAGCCAAGAAAATCCTTTTTTTGTTTTCCATAAGAAATACATTTCAAATAACCGCTTATTAACATCATAGATAAGATTAGGTAGCATAACTGCAAATTGACGAGGTTTAAATAAATGATTTGTGATAATGAATACTTCTTTTTTACCCGCATCCATAATACATAAACCAGGTATTTTTCCAAAGGGCTTTTCTTTTAAATTTTTATCTCCATTTTCAAGTCGAATGATGTTCTCAGCAACTATTTTTCCAGCTTCATCAGCAGGGAAGCCTGTTTTTGGTACTCCAAAAGGTACTTTACCAGCTGTAAATGGAGGAGGTACGTCTATTGCAATTCCTGCCGCCCATACATTAGGGTATTTAATATGTTGATAAGAACCATTAACAGGGACATATCCAACTGACGTTGCTTCTAAATTAGGAGAGTTTTTTATAAAGTCTACGCCATGGAATGGTGGCATTAGCATAGAGAATTTATAAGGCAGCTTTTCTCCATTCGATAGATATATATTTTTGGTATCCACCTTTTCAACGCCAACCTCTGTTCTGTAGTTGATGTTGAACATTTTGAAGAAGGTTCCAAACATTTCCCTTCCAAATTTAATTCCTTCAATACCAAAATGTCCTAAATAAGTTTCTGGTGTAATCCAATATAGCTCCACTTTTTTGCGTATTCCCTCTTCTCGAAGCCATTTCTCCATATTGAATAGAAACTCGTAGCCTGCTCCCATACAACCAGCACTTTGTGTTGCTCCTATTACAACTGGTCCAGGATTTTTTTTAAATTCTTCAAGCGCTTTCCTTGTTTCCATCGCACCATTTGGATTACCTATATAATGAGTATATTCTTTTACTCCTTCTGCAACATCATGGATTGGCTTGGGCCCTGTTGCAATAACAATGTGATCAAATACGAATTCTCCTTTACTTGTTTCAAGAATCTTTTCCACTGGATCAACCTTTAAGGCCTCTGCATGAACAAATGTGACTCCAGCCTTTGTAAGTACTGGTTCAATAGGTACACTAATATCCTTCACTTCTCTCCATTTAAAAGGAACCCATATTAAAGATGGAATAAAAACAAATACAGGTGAATTGCTAATCAGTACAACCTCATGTTTATCTCCACCTTTTCTTTTCAACTCAAGAGCAGCTGTTAATCCAGCAAAGTTACCACCTACAACAACCGTTTTCGTCATTTTTATCGTGACAGTAATGTCACTTCCTCCCCTCTTACATTTCATTTTCATTCGTCGTTTTGTATGTATTGTTAAAATAATGATTAGTTCACTTTCATTTTAATCAAATATGATATGCCTGTATATAGAAAAAACATATTTTCAACACAAATATAATACAACGTTCACTAATTCGTCACATATTTATGACAAAGGTGAATTTCTTTAAACGAAATCCACCTTTGTCATTTTTTTTAATAGGGTTGCCATTTGATTTTACGTGCATTCAGATATCTTTTATTTACGTGATCCCAATTTACTAAATTCCACCAAGCTTCAATATATTCACTTCGGTTATTTTTATATTTTAAATAATAGGCATGCTCCCAAACATCAAGGACTAATAG
>JAENYW010000189.1 GCA_016841555.1 Tepidibacillus decaturensis | reverse complement strand
TATTCCCTCTAAACTTCTTTCTTCTGTAAAAAGAGAATGATGCTCACTAGCTGGTTCTTCACAGGATAAAACGGAAAATTGATAAGGAGTATATCTTAGCTTCATAATATGCCCTTTACCCGTTAATTCTTTTGGTTTAAACTGTAATGGAGTTACTACAAAATCATATCCCCCTGTCCCCAAATTAAGATGTGTTGCCGTTTGGTTAATAATGACCTGTGCTCCTATTGCTAAAGGATAATGAAATTTTAAGTAATGAATAGCTTTAGATTCTCCATTGCTATGTTGAACGGTAACAATTTGTAGCTGTTGATTCTCTTCAATTATCTCGGTTACTTCTCCATAATCCCATTGAATCAATTAGATACCCTCCCATATGCTGAACACTTTATGTATTCAACATATGTAAAAAAAAGCGATACATGCCTATGATAATAATAAAACAGACTTTAAGAAAAAATATCCTTAAAGTCTGTGACTCATTACTTACCCATATATAATTATTAATTGTCTTTCATTAATTCCAGCATAAGCTCAGTTGTTTTCACTAATTCTTTAATTGGCATTCTTTCTGAGGTTGTATGAATCTTTTCGTAGCCAACCCCTAAATTAATCGTAGGAATCCCATAACCGTTTATTACATTGGCGTCACTACCTCCACCACTAGAGGTTAATTGAGGTATTCTACCAATGGCTTCAATAGCATGAGCTGCTTTTTGAACAACAGGATTTTCTTCTGTGAATCGAAATGCTGGGTACATAATGTCATAATGAAAATCGATGCTTGTTGAGAAATGCTCGGCTGCTTGGTCAAAAGCACCTTTCATTTGTTCAATCTGCTTCTTTAATTTATCATCGTTAAGACTTCTTGCTTCTGCTAAGATATCTACACGCTCTGTCACTATATTTGTAGCTGTCCCTCCATGAAACTTACCAATATTAGCTGTTGTTTCATCATCAATTCGTCCTAGCTTCATTTTGGAAATCGCATAGCTGGCTACCTGAATTGCACTAATTCCATCCTCAGGATTCACCCCTGCATGGGCAGATTTACCATGAATAACTGCTTCAATTTTTGCCTGTGTAGGTGCTGCTACGATTACGGTTCCTACTTCACCATTACTGTCGAAGGCATACCCGTATTCAGCACGAAGGAGACCCTCCTGTAGATTCTTAGCTCCCTTTAATCCAGATTCTTCACCCGCTGTAATCAAAAACTGGATTTCCCCATGCTTTATATCGTTTTCTTTTATCATCTTAATCGCTTCAATCATTGCCGCTATTCCTGTTTTATCATCACTGCCCAATATGGTGGTTCCATCAGATACAATCGAATCTCCCTCAATAATAGGCTTGATCGATTTTCCTGGAGTAACCGTATCCATGTGGGAGGTAAAATAAATAATAGGCGCATCTGTTGAATGATTAGCTTTCAATGTCGCAACTAAATTACCTGCACCATGACCCGAACGCTCCTGCGAATCATCCTCTATTACCTCTAAGCCTAAAGCAGAAAATGTCTGCTTTAAGTAATCTGCTATCTCTCTTTCATATCCTGTCTCACTATCAATCGTAACTAACGCTTTAAATTGGTTAATTAATCGTTCTTGATTGATCATAATTCCCTCCAAATAATGACATAGTTAATTCCAATTCTTTCTTATTTCCTTCTATTTTATCATGTAGAGAATGGAAATACCATTGAAGTTCAAATGCTTAAATCTATCTAATAGCTTTAGCTAGGATATGACTGTTGAATGTTCTCCTGTAGCTCTACCCTGTGCTGCTTATTTTCAAAGATAGATTCAACGAAACTATATACAACAGGAATAACGATTAATGTGAGCAGGGTAGAAACGAGCAATCCGCTAATGATGGATATGGCCATCGGCGTGAATAAATCGCTTCCCGAAAAAACAAGGGGTATTAGCCCAAATATTGTCGTTGTAGTGGTCAACAAAATGGGTCTAAAACGTTTATTCACTGATTCTATACATGACTGCTCAATCGAATTCCCTTTTTTCCTCTCTTCATTGATATAGTCAATTAAAACAATCGCATTATTGACTACAATACCAAATAAGCTGACCATCCCAAATAGACCAGTAAAAGAAAGGGGTTGTTGAAAAAGATATAAACCCAAGATGGAACCGACAGCTGACAAAGGAATCGTAAATAGAATAATCAACGGTTGGACAAAGGAATAGAACTGTATCAATAAGATTCCATAGATGAGAGAAATGGCAATCAACCCGGAAACACCCATATTGCCAAAGTTCTCATTAATCTTCGCCTTTTCTCCATCAAAGGTGATTTCAACGTCTCCCATCTCTTTCGCCGCCAGTATTTTGGTTAGTTGTTCCTGAATAGTTACTGAACTGAATCCTGGTCTGACATCACTATAAACGGTAATATTTTTATTGCGGTCATACCTATGAATGATCGGATTTTCCGCAATAAGATTAATATCTGCAATCTCTTTTAGAAAAAGTTTTTGCCCGCTCATAGAGGATTTGATTCGCAAATTCTCTAAAGCTTCCTTTGTTGCGATATTACTTTTTACGGTAATGTCATATTCTTCTCCATCTAGTCTCATTGTGGAGGCGTTTTTCCCCATGAGAGCAATATTGATTTCCTGCTGGATATCATATTTGGAGAGTCCGTAATAACTGGCCTTTTCCCCATTGATATCCACATAAAATTCATAGATTTTATCTGTAAAATCATCTTTTATATTGATGGTTCCCTGAATGATGCTTAACTGTTTCTTTATCTCTGAAGCAGCTTCATGCAGCTTATCTAGGTCATCACTGGTTACACGAATCACGATCGGAGCTCCAATCGGTTCGCCCTCCTCCAATAATTTTACCGTTGCCGTACCTCCTGAAATATTTCGATCAAAAATATTTTGAAGATGCTCGGCAACTTGGCTATTGGTTTTAAATTTCCTTCCCTTTTTAAGATCAACCTGAACTAATATCTGAGCAAAATCCTGGGATTGGGTAGAGAGGGCAACTGTTCTAAAAAATTTTGGTAATCCTCCGCCAATAGCGGAAGTATAACCGACAATCTCTTCTTCTTCATCTAATATTTCTGAAACCGAATGAGTGAGTGACTCCGTTTTTTTGATTCCCATTGACTTCTCCGTTTTGATTTCAATGTGAAACATTTGTTTATCTGCCTTAGGAAAAAACTGTAGACCTATTTGTTGTGATAAAAATAAAGCCGATATTACAAAGAATAGGACAATGAGGAGTATTACCCCTTTTCTTCTTATGCCGTATTGAAGCAGAATATCGAAAAAGTTTCTTATTTTCACCAATCCGACTTTTTCCTCGGTCTTTGTAAAAATTAAGTAAGCCATTACCGGAGTTACCAATAAAGCGATAAGATAGGACGCTGCCAGGGAAATCATAATAATCTTAGGTAGACTGGATATATATTCTCCTGCCATCGAAGACAATAATAACAACGGTAAAAATGCCCCTATTGTAGTTAATGTCGAGGACAAAACAGGAATAGCCACCTCCTGAACTCCTTTTATACTTGCTATTAACCTCTCTTCTCCTCTATTGAATCTTACCTGAATCGCATCGCTGACAACAATCGCATTATCTACCAGCATCCCCAAAGCAATGATTAAAGCTGCTATGGATATTTGATGAACCTCAATATTCAGCAGATTCATCATTGTGAACGTGATTAAAATAGATAAAGGGATTGCCATCGAAACGACAATCGCATTTCTAATCCCCATTCCCAAATACACGATAAAAACAACAAGAACAACCCCTACTAATAAATTCAGTATAAACTGGTTTACCGCTGTTTTTACATCTTCCGGCTGGAATAAAACAGGATCAAAATTCAGATTTTCCGGAAGCTCTTGCTTTAATTGTTCTAGTCGTTGCTGAATTTCTTTGCCAACGGGGACAATATTTTCATTTTCCTTAAAATATCCGACTAACAGGATAGCATTCTTATTATTATGTTTAATCTTATAGCTAGAATCCTCCAACTTATAAGCAACATCTGCAATATCCTTTAAACGAACGACGTAGCCGCTCTCCTTGCTTACATAAATAATGGTATCCGCTATTTCATCTATACTTTGATACATTCCCTCTGTTTTTACTCTGACTTGAAACTGACCATCATCAATCTCACCAGAAGGAATTTCGAGATTTTGGCCTTTAATGATGCCTACAATTTCATTAAGAGATATATTAAACTCATTTAATTTTGTAATATTTACTTTTACTATGATTTCTTTCTTTTGTTCACCTACGATTTCTATTCTAGAAAGAGCTTCTATTTTTTCTAATTTCTTTTTTGCTTTTTTAGCATATTGAATTAACTGTTCATTGGAAAACCGTTCCCCTGATATGCTGAACAGCATCCCCGCTGTTTCGTCTACATCTGTGTTGATGTTAATTTTTGAAGCTTCGGCAGGAAGCTCATCTTCCAAGCTATCCATTTTATCTCTTAATTCTGTCCAAGCCTGATCTACGTCAACATCCTGATCCAACCACAAAACAACAACAGATACACTATTTTTTGATGTGGATCTGGAATAATCATAGCCATTAATTTCCGCCACTTTGTCCTCAATTTTTTTTGTTACTAATCTTTCCACATCTTCTGGGGATGCCCCAGGATATGTTACATCAATAATGGCAACAGGAGGATTAATTTCAGGAGCCTCCTGCTTAGGAATCACATAATAGTTATAGATACCGAATACAGTCAATAAAATGACTGTAAATATCGTGATTTTTCTATATTTTATCGCCCAATAAATAACATTTTTTTTATTCAAGTCAATCACCCTTATTTCTCTGTCAGATGGATAAGGTCCCCATCTAACAGCTTCTCCATCCCTTCAATTATCAATTGTTCTCCGTTTTGTAAACCATTTACTTTTACCAGGCTTCCTTTTGTGCTTTCAATTGTCACTTTCTTTAACTCAGCCCGATCCTTATTGGCGGTAAAAACATAATCTTCTCCATTAGAGGATATAGCAGTAATCGGAATCCATATTCCTTTTTCCTCTCCTAATATAAACTTAACATCTGTATAGACACCTAAAGGAATTATTTGCTGCGAAGTATCGTTCAATAGGATTTCTACTGTATAGGTATAGGTCTGCTCATTGGGAACCTCATCCACAGAATGAATGGTGCCCTTTATTTCTAACGCTTCGATTTTGATCTTTACCCTTGTTTTTTCGTCAATTTTCATAGCATCTTTTTGCGTTACTCCGACTTTCACAATTTGTTGTCCATTCCTGATGGCAATCACCGGATATCCTGCTGCTACCATTTCCCCTTCCTTATAAAAAATATCTACCACATAGCCTTCTAGATTGGACGTGATTTTAGCATCTTGAATCATGCTATTTTTATACTCGTAATCCGTTTTTGCCTGTTCATACTGAGAAAGAAGGGCTTGCTTATCCTCTTCCCTTGCTCCATTCTTGATTTGGTTGTAACTCTCTTCCGCTTGCTGTAGCTCAGATTCTTTTATATCCAATTCTAATTTCGTTTGATCCAATATATTTTCTGAAATTGCTTCTTCCTCATATAATTGCTTTATTTTTTCATACTGGTCAAGTGTATATTGATATGCATCCAGCGCTTTCTTTACAATTAGCTCCGCTTGATTTACTTCTTCTTCCGTCGCTCCGTTCACTGCTTTTTGATATCGGGCTTTTGCCGCCCCCATCTGATGCTCGGCAGCCTTAACGTTATATCTGAGGTCTTTCGTATCCAAATCGGCCAGAAGGTCGCCTCGCTGTATCATTTGCCCCTCTTCAACATAGATATTGGATATCTTGCCTGATGATTTGAAGGATATCTTTTTCAATTCTTCTGAATAGATCCTGCCGGAATAGTGTAATTCAATCGGCTCTATTTTTTCTTCCAGAATAATGACTTGAACAGGTTTTACTCTTACTTCTTCCTCTTGGGTTTCTTTTGTACAAGAGATGAATAACAAAGAAATGAAAAGAAACATAAGAAGTATTTTTTTGTTCAAATTAATCCTCTCCTTCCAAATCGTTTATCATGGTGATTCTACTTAGTCGTTCATACGCATGATGATTAAAAAAGAATTGAAATTGC
>JAENYW010000188.1 GCA_016841555.1 Tepidibacillus decaturensis | reverse complement strand
TCTCATAATACTTGTTAATATAAGCATCAACCATCTCTTTTATTCATTAGGATAACCATTCTAAAAGGAATATGATGGAAGCTGTATACTTAAAATATCTATTCTGCAACTGTTTCTGTATCTGAATCTTCAACAGCTTTTACCAGCTTAAACATGATTGTAGCTAAAGGAGGAACTTGAATATGTAAGCTATACCGTTGATTGTGCCATTCTATTTTCTCTGATTCCACATCCCCAATATTTCCTTTACCTGAGCCACCATATTGTTCGTTATCACTATTAAAAACCTCTTGGTAAATACCAAAACGCGGAACGCCAATTCGATATTTCTCATAGTAAACAGAGGTAAAATTACTAATGATAACCATAAAATCCCCATCTTTATCTCTTCTCATAAAACTAACAATACTTTGATCTGTTGCATGAGGATCAATCCATTCAAAGCCCCCAACATGATGATCCTTTTCCCAAAGGATTTTTTCTTGTTTATAAAAGTGATTTAATTCTTTCACGTAATGCTGTAGCTTATGATGAGAGTCATACTCTAATAGGCTCCAATCTAAACCCTCTAGATCCTTCCATTCATCAAATTGTCCAAATTCTCCACCCATAAATAGAAGCTTTTTCCCAGGATGAGCCATCATATATCCATAGAAAAGACGAAGGCTAGCAAACTTTTGCCAGTAATCACCATGCATCTTATTTAATAATGATTTCTTCCCATACACTACTTCATCATGAGATAATGGAAGAATATAGTTCTCAGAAAAGGCATAAAAAAAAGAAAACGTTAATAAATCATGGTGATATTTCCGATAAACAGCATCCATTTCCATATATTTCAGCATATCGTTCATCCAACCCATGTTCCATTTAAAATTAAATCCCAGTCCTCCTAAATAGGTTGGCGCACTAACCAAAGGCCATGCCGTTGATTCCTCTGCAATCATTAACGTATGGGGAAAGTATTTAAATACTGTTTCGTTTAATTTACGAAAAAAAGCAATAGATTCTAAATTTTCACGACCACCATAATGATTAGGAGACCACTCTCCATCCTCTTTACCAAAATCTAAATAAAGCATACTTGCTACGGCATCCACTCGAAGACCATCTATATGATAAACATCCAATAAAAAGATGACATTAGATATCAAAAAGCTTTGGACCTCTGTCTTCCCCAAATCGAAGCTAAGTGTTCCCCAACCTTTCGTTTCTGCTTTATTTGGATCAGCATATTCATAGAGAGGAGTCCCATCAAAAAGCCTTAATCCATGTTCATCCTTTACAAAATGACCAGGTACCCAATCTAAAATAACCCCTATTCCCTTTTGATGACAGCGATCCACAAAGTACATGAAATCATGCGGTGTTCCAAAACGGCTCGTTATTGCATAATAGCCAGTAATCTGATACCCCCAAGAACGGTCATAGGGATGTTCGAAAAGGGGCAGTATTTCAATATGAGTGTATCCCATATCGGCAACATAATTCACTAATTCATCAGCCAGCTCACGATAGCTATAATAGCCACCATCATCCTTTTTTTTCCATGTCCCTAAATGAACCTCATAGATGTTCATTGGTCGTTCATAGGAGGTTGCTTTATTCTGCTGCCAAACATCATCATTCCACTCATAGCCGTCAAGGGAATAGACAATCGATGCAGTTGCTGGCTTTAATTCTGAATAAACGGCATAAGGATCCGCTTTATATATTATTTCTCCATAGAGGTTTCGAATCTGGTATTTATAAAGTTGGTGTTCTTTTACATTGGGAATAAACAACGTCCATAAGCCTGAGTGATTAATTTTGTACATTGGATTAGCTACTCCATCCCATTGGTTGAAATCCCCTACGACACTAACTCCTTCAGCGTGTGGTGCCCATACAGTAAAGCGTACTCCAATCTGTCCCTCATGCTCTATCACATGAGCACCTAACATTTGATAGCTGTGATGAAGATTACCCTGATGAAACAAAAAAATATCATGTTCACTAGGCTGTATCATTGTCGATATCCCCATTCTTATCCCTCGTTTCTGTTGATTTTATCCATTTTATCTTAATTCGTGTAATGTTTGGATGGATAAGAAAAAAACCTAATTATAGAATATACATCCTGTATGCGCAATATACCTAAATAATTAAAAAAAAGTCACTTATCGTGACTTTTTTATCGAAATATTAACTACAGCTTTATAATTTTAGGAGGAAGGGGACCAAAATATTGATAATAATCTACCCTTAAGTTCCCATTAAATAGCTTTCTTTTCTTTGTCGCATCTTTTCCAAAGAACAGTTCAAATTTTTGATGGGAGGTTAGAATATAATACGACCATGTATCCAATTTCATACATGTACTCCCCATTTGTCTATACAGCTTTTCTACCTGCTTTACATCGCTTAACCGTTCTCCGTATGGAGGATTGCAGATAATCGCTCCATACTTTTTGCTACTAGTTAAATCAGCAGCAGACATTTTATGAAAATGAATCTCCTCATCAACTCCAGCTTCAACCGCGTTCCTTTTAGCGACCTTCAAAACCTCTTCATCAATATCAGTTCCTATAATTTCAAGCTTACGATCATAGTTCGCTAGGTCATGGGTTTCTGCTCTTGCATCTCGCCATAATTGTCTTGGTATAATAGGCCATTCTTCAGAAGAGAAGGTTCGATTCATTCCAGGAGCAATATTCTGTCCAATTAAAGCAGCTTCTATGGGAATCGTACCCGATCCACAGCAAGGGTCGATGAGTGGACGATCAGGGTTCCATCGTGCCAGCTTTATCATTGCTGCAGCTAAAGTCTCTTTTAATGGAGCCTGCCCAATCCAATCCCTATAGCCACGCTTATGTAATCCAGGTCCACTTGTATCAATGGTTAAGGTTGCTATGTTCTTTAATAAAGCTATTTCAACCTTATATAAGGCACCTGATTCCTCAAACCAATTTCTTTTATAGTTTTGCTTTAAGCTTTCGACGATTGCTTTTTTTACAATCGCTTGACAATCTGATACACTAAAAAGCTTCGATTTTATTGACTTACCTTCCACAGGAAAGGTTCCATCCTCAGGAATCCAATCTCCCCATGGTAGTGCTTTTGTTTGTTCAAATAATTCATCAAAGGTGGTCGCTCTAAATTCTCCAATTTTCACCTTTACTCGATCTGCTGTTCGTAGCCATAGATTGGTTCTTGGAATGGCAGCCATATCAGCTGTAAATTCTACCTTCCCATTTTCCACTTTCACATCCGTATAGCCTAAATCTCTTACTTCATCCGCAACTACCGCTTCTAATCCAAAGGTTGATGTAGCAATCAAATGTACCTTCTGCAATGGTCAAAACTCCTATCGTCATTCAGAATTATATAAAAACCTATACGAGACTATTGTAACAATAACGAACAGAATTTCAACTATATCCTGTTAAATCCTCATTCTTTTCGATACAACAAAGGGCTGATCAGGTTCTCCTATTACATGTTTACCAGAAGTAATAACCGTTCTTTTATCTAATATCGCATGTTCAATTACAGCGTTTTCTCCTATTTCACTATTTTGCATAATAATACTATCCTTAATGTAAGCTCCTTTATGAATCTTTACTCCCCTAAACAAGATACTATTCTCTACTTTACCTTCTATCTTACACCCATTTCCTATAAAAGCATGCGTTACATTAGAATCAGCTAGATATCTAGCAGGCGGATCATTTTTTGCTTTTGTATAGATTAATCTTGGTTGATAGAATAGGTCTTGCCAAATAGTCGGACTCAACATATCCATACTATGCTTGTAATAGCTTTTAATGGAATCAATATTTGCTGTATATCCTTGATAGGAATACCCATAGATATGTAGCTTCTCTATATTTTTGATAATACTGTTTATTACATGACATTCCCCATCCTGAGTACAGGTATCAATCATTTCTAATAACAACGCTTTTTCCATAATAAATATTTCCATTGAAACTTTATCACTATGAATCGTTTGAATTTTATTTTCCAACGCACGAACTCTTCCATTATCATCAATCGCTATTTTTCTCCAATTGGATAGTTCTTTATTATTATCTAAATCTTGATAAATCACTGTAATATCTGCATTCATTTGTTTATGAAAATGAAAAGCAGGCCGATAATCTACATTTGCAATAATATGACCAGCAGAAATTAACACATATTGCTGATGTCCACGTATGAAAAATTCTAAATGCTGATGGAAAAATTGCAAATCTCCTTTTACATTAGAATGATGAAAGGAAGGAGGCAAAATGAATAATCCTCCTCTTCGACGATCAAGGTCCCATTCCTTTCCAGTTCCTAAATGATCCATTATAGAGCGATATTTATTTTTGGCAAGGATAGCAATATCCTGTATTCCTGAATTGACCATATTTGATAAGGTAAAATCAATTAAGCGATATTTCCCAGCAAAGGGTACAGAAGCTTGATTACGATAATAAGTAAGCTCCTCTAAGGAACCATGCTCTTCACCTAGATTTATCACTCCCATTACATCATACATCTATTTTCACTCTCCCATTATTCTAGTTAAACCGATTAACAATTGCCCATTTCTTCTTCTATTAAGATGATTTCTCCTTCTTCATTTCCTATATTACATCCATCAGGAATAATTGCCTCTTCACTAATAATTGCCTTATTGATTCTCACACCGTTTCCAATTTTCACATTAGGCATAATAACTGAATCCTTTATCACACTACCTTCCCCAATATGAGCTCCATAAAAAATAACAGATCGTTCTACTTCTCCTAATACAATGCTTCCTTCATTAATTAAGGATTGTTTAACCACTGCACGCGGTCCAATATAAGGAGGTGGTTGGTTTGGATTGACAGAATAAATAGGCCAATTATATTCATGCAAATCTAAGCTTGGCTGATCCTTCAATAATTCCATATTTGCTTCCCAGAGACTTTTTATTGTGCCGACATCCTTCCAATAATCGTTAAAATGATAGGCATACATATTTATCTCACCCTCAAGCATGGCAGGAATAACATTTTTTCCAAAATCATGAACAGATAAAGTATCATGTTCATCCTTTTCTAAATAAAGCTTCAATATATCCGTATTAAAAATGTATATTCCCATCGAAGCAAGATTACTTCTCGCATGCTTTGGTTTTTCCTCGAATTCAATAATTCTGTTTTCTTGATCGATATTCATAATGCCGAAACGTCCTGTTTCTTCCCACGGAACTTCAATAACAGAAATGGTTACCTCTGCATTATTAGCAATATGTTGCTTTAACATATGAGTATAGTTCATCTTATAAATATGATCTCCTGATACAACAAGCACATATTTTGACTGGTATTGTTCTAAAAAATTCAGGTTCTGATATACAGCGTTAGCCGTTCCTGAATACCAACGAAGTCCATTTTTCTCTACATAAGGTGGAAGTATGGTTACTCCACCGTTTTTCCGATCAAGATCCCAGCTGTTTCCTATTCCTATATAGGTATTTAACCGCAGTGGCTGATATTGCGTTAAAACACCAACTGTATCAATTCCAGAGTTTGCACAGTTACTTAATGTAAAATCAATAATTCTATATTTCCCTCCAAAATAAACAGCAGGTTTTGCAATATGCTTTGTCAATGCTCCTAATCTTTTCCCTTCCCCACCTGCTAAAAGCATCGCCACACAATCATAGCTTGGCATACAAAATCTCCTTTCCACATTCTCTTCCATCTAGATACTATAGTTATGCATGAGGAAAGGCTTTTATCACCTATGACTGAAAAATTAAAACAGATGTTATATGAAATCTCGTAGTATTTCAAATATTCATTAGATGCTTTATACTATAAAAAAGGAAATAACAACATAGGAGGAATTTAAATGATCGTATCAAATGTAAAAGAATTAACAGGAGAAAAACTAGAGCATCCTAGTATTAAGAATGTGATAAAAAAAGTGCTAGTCTCACCTGAACACGGCTGGGAAGGCTATGTAATGCGAGTATTCGAACTTGGGGAAGAAGGATTTTCTCCTAAGCATAGTCATCCATACCCTCATATAAACTATATGATTAAAGGGAAAGGAACATTACATATTGACGGTGTAGATCATCAAGTAGAGGAAGGCTCCTTTGCCTTTGTTCCTGGTGAT
>JAENYW010000187.1 GCA_016841555.1 Tepidibacillus decaturensis | reverse complement strand
CCTTTTTTCGATTCTGCCTGTATGGCTTTTATTTGACCCGTTTCTACTAAAAACAACTAAAGAAATCCAAATAATGCAGTGAAAAAAATAATTGGAGCCACATTCCAGCCCAAAAACATTAAAAAGATAAGTAAAGCTGGAATAATGCCATATAACACATGCTTAACCAACATCCTTCACCTCCAGCCCATTATATCTTGGTAATACAAAATATAAGGATGCTTCTCCTTGGTGAAGATCAATAAAAATATACTTATCATCCATTGAATAGCCAATTTCATCCAATTGATACGCTTGCTGTAACGCTTCAATGGTTTGTGGAATCATACTATAATTTTTTTGATCAATTGCTTCAGCAATTTTAAAATAGGTTTTATTCCAAGCCTGTACTAACTGCTGATTACCTGTATTATTGATATGGATTTGAAGCTCCCTGTTCTTTAAATAAGGCTGAAGACTTTTTTCTACTGCTGTATAAGTGTTTTGAAAATGATATCCTGAACGTAAGGTAATAAATACATCAACCTGTTTTTGGTCCAACTCAATATCATGTACGATAGCTCCTTCTATTTCACTTGTCATTTGTATCATTGGATCTTTAAGAATCACCTTTTGATAAAAAAACCATCCTCCAAATAAAGTTGTGAGGGAGACAAATAATATGATAATTGTCATGAACCATTTGTTGTTTTTTGCCAAGGTTTAAGCCCCCTATCTATATATCGATATATAAAAAAGTATATCATAGGGTATATATGCTTATCCTTAGTAATTCATTACCAGAAAAGCTACAGAAAAAAGCTACTCCATTTTTCCTAACCGATATATTTTAATTAATTTTCCATCAAATAAATTAAAATAGATATAGCCTAGTCTTTCTTCCTTATCTTGATACAAAACTTCATATATTAATTGCTCCTGCTCATTTACTCCATAAGCGATACGTATTATCTCAATATTAGGAACCATTTCTAATGCCCTTTGTTCTATTTCCTCTTTTCTCACCCAGTTCGATAGTGGCTTATAATGGATATCATCTTCATTTAACCAAATCATCCATTGGATCTTATTTACATCTTTCCCTAATATAAAATAATATTGCTTTTCCCCTGCATAATAGCTTACTTCATCAACTTCTTTTACAACTGCTATCTCATGTAATGCTTTAGACACCATTTTTTGCTCTATTTTATTTTCCTTTGACCATATAGAATAATAAAACAGGAAAACACTAACAGATATAATCAATATAATAAATAAAAAGATAAAAAAGTATTTTTTCATGGTATAACCTACATTCCCCAAAATAATAAATTTAGTATCACTAGAAGCTTACAAATCATCACCTAAGTTTTTTTACATCCTATGTTCGATAAATACTAAATACCATTAAATTGGCATCATTTTCATCCTTGGCAAGTCCAAACATCAAATCATCATACTTTAAATTTTTATTTAATAAATCAACGATTTTATACAAATCTGACGTTGCGGTAACCTTTACCGTAGCTATTAATTCTACTCCCATCTCTTCCTCTTCCTTCAAAGCAAATTTTTCAACCATTTCACTTATTATACAATACATTTGGTTAGAAAAAACAGTCCCTCAATATTATGAGAATTTGCGCTAAATTAGGATTTCATAAGCTTTAGGATTAAGGTAATACTAAGCTTATACCTAAGGAGGTGATTTTTTTGAACCACATCTCCCAAGGTCAAAAATCATCGTTGAAGGTTCCAACTCATCATTTTCATGAAATTTCATCTTGGTTTTTATTCAATACTCAAATCCAGAATAGGGAAAACGAATTGGAGTCACTACCCAATTTTCGGATGAGAGACCAATTATTCAAAACATAACCCTACCTTACACCTCTTTCTGTAAACTAGGCTTAAACAAAGCCTTAGTTCCCATAAGAGACAATTCATTATCATAATGATTGTCCCTTATGTTTTTTTATCTCCATTGTTCTGCTAATCGCTTTACCTCATATATTATTTTTTCTTCATCCGCAGTCAGTATCTCCTTATTTTTGACCACTTGTTGTCCATTAATAAATACATCTAGCACGTCTGCCGATGACGCCGTATATACCAACTGTGAAATTGGATTATATAGAGGATGAAAATGGGCTTGTTGGCGATCCATAACGATAAAATCTGCTTTTTTTCCAACCTCTAATGAGCCGACATGTTGATCAATAAATAATCCTTTTGCACCGTTTATCGTTGCCATTTGTAATGCTGCTTCAGCAGGAATTACAGTTGGATCTTGCTGTACACCTTTATGAAGTGTTGCTGCTAATCTCATTTCTTCATACAAGTCAAGATTATTATTACTAGCCGCACCATCTGTACCTAGTGATACAGTTATCCCTTTTTCCAACATCTCAGGAATTGGTGCAATTCCACTTCCTAATTTTAAATTACTACCGGGATTATGAGATATCTTTACACCTTTATCCTTTAATATGCCAATTTCCTCCGTATTTACATGAACGGCATGAGCCACTAAAGCTTGGGAATCAAAAACACCTAGCTTATACAAATGCTCCACAGGTCTAACTCCATAGTTTTGTCTGTTTTCTTCTACCTCTGTAGCTGTTTCTGACATATGTATATGAATAGGTACTTCAATCTCCTTCGCCGCAGACACAATCTCCTTTATGTAATCAGGAGAACATGTATAGGCTGAATGCGGTGACATCATCGTAGTTATTCGACCATCCGCTTGGTGATTCCATCTTTTTGCAAAGGACATCGCTTCTTTTAATTTTTGTTCTTTCTCATCATTCGATCCATAACCAATAATTCCTCTAGTTAAGGAGGCACGTATACCTAACTTTTTTACTGCTTCTGCTACTACATCCATAAAGATATACATATCTAAATAAGCAGTCGTTCCGCTTCTTAGCATTTCAATGATGGCTAATTGAGCACCCAAATAGATATGTTCTTCCTTGAACTTTCTTTCAATTGGCCACATTTTCTGCTCCAACCAGGTTTGTAAAGGAAGATCGTCGCCAATGCCTCTTAAAAGAACCATAGGACTATGCCCATGCGTGTTTATCAGCCCAGGCATAATGATATTACCCTTTACATCAATAACGCGATCAACCTCATTATTAAAAGTCTGCTGTCCAATATATGTAATGGTATCGTCTTCAAATAGGATACATCCATTTTTCAAAATAGTTTGTTTAGCATCCATGGTAACAATAAGTCCGTTTTTTACTAAGGTTCTCATACATTCTCTCCTCTTTTCGATAAGCTAACACTAGCTTATCGAAAAGAGGAGAGAACTTCAATCTTTACCCTTTATAAAGTGAATTATTTCATCTAAATTCTGTTCATTGTTGCTGTCTAATAGTGGAGCAAACAAATCCTGTTTCTTTTTTAACCGTGTTTGGACGTTCAACAAATGAAAATTCTCTGGCTTTAATCCCTTCCTTAGCTCATCCCACTCTACAGGCATTGAAATGGAGCCTACTTTCGTAGCTCTTGGCGAATACACCATAGTAATTGTTTTCCCATGCCACATTTGTAAGTAATCAAAATAAATCTTATTCCCTCTTTTGCTTACCATTCGTTCAATTGTCATTTTATTTGGATATTTCTGATTAAAGTATTGAGCAAAAAAAAGATTAATTTTCCTTGCAGTAGGATAATCATATCTGTTCCCTATAGGGATATAAATCTGTAAACCAGTAGCACCTGAGGTTTTTATCCAGCTTTTAATATGTAAGGCTTCTAAGGTTTCATGAATAAGCAGGGCTGCCTCTATTACGTCATCAAAGCTTTGTTCACTTGATGGATCTAAATCAAATACAATTGCACTTGGATACATTCCAGCTTGATAATCATTAAACGATGTGTGAAATTCTAAAGCTGCTTGATTACCTAACCATATTAATGTTGCTCTTTTATTAAGCAGGATATATTCTGTACCTCGCCAAATAACCTTATCAATCCATTCAGGTGCATATGCTGGAATATTTTTTTGATAAAATGATTTCCCATGGATACCATCTGGATAACGAATGGTAGTTAATAACCGATCCTTGGCATGAGGAAGTATAAAGGATGATAATTCCACTAATATCATTAAGTAATCAATTTTTCTAATATTCAAGTTTGGCCATAGTATTTTTTCTGGATGTGTTATTCGTACATCGAAGCCATCTACTGTGATTGTATTCATTATACAATCACTTCCTTTCCATTTGCTTCTTCCACTGGAAGCGAACTAAACCCAATAATTTTAGGATGTCGGAGCAGCTTGTCGCTTGTCCATTCCAAAAATTCTACCCAACATGTTAACATTGGTATCAACCAAGTTACCTCTTTTATCTTGATCTCGTTATTAAAGGGTGAATACTCTTGTTCTAGATCTCCAATATAGCTTTTTAATAATTGAAAATCACTTTGCTTCAATCCAACTGCAGCTTTCCCTATATAATAATATTTTCCTTGCTTATAAACGCTTAATAAAAGGGAATTTGGCAGATTATTTTTCCAATGAACACCACTAATCACTGTTAATATCTTTCTACGTATTTTTTTCTTATACCATTCTTGATGGTGTTTCCCGGGAAAGTAATAGCTATCTATTTTTTTAGATACAATTCCTTCCCATCCCTTCTGTTTCATTAAGGAAAAAAGTATTTCTCCGTTTTGAAAATCATCTGTAATAGCAATGGATTGATTCTGTTTAAGATGAGCTTGTAACAATTCCATACGGCTCATTAAAGGCTCTTTTGTTAAATCCTTTCCATTAAGAGAGAGAAGGTCAAAAACAATATATTTGACAGGATTTCTTCTTTGATGATAGTCTAATTTTTCTAATGATCTTACTCTCTCCCTCGCTAATATCCGTTCAAAGGTAGGCTTCCCCCCATCATCTAAGACAATCAGTTCTCCATCCAGAACAGCCTGCTCTTTATCTAAAAGCTGTAATATATTTTTCATTTCAGGATAAAAGGAGCTACGTTCATTCCCTTTTTTAGTAAATAAACGAAGTTTCCCTTGCTCAACGTAGCTAATTCCTCGTATTCCATCCCATTTTATTTGATGAATCCAGTCTTTGCCTACCGTTAGCTGCTGTTTTAAGATCGGCTCCATTGGCTGTATCCACTTCATCTTTACCTCCATTCTAGTCACTAAGAAATAGCTAGCTAACTGTTGCTTTTTTCTTTCTCACCTTTGCCTTTTTCTTTGTTGCTCCCGCTCTTGTTTGTTCCACACTAGCCTGTAATGCCTGCATTAGATCGATAATATTTCTTTGTGGTGCTTCATGTGGAACTTCAATTTCCTCTCCTTCAATTTTTTTGTTGATTAATTCCTTCAATGCGATACGGTATTCATCTGTATATTTTTCAGGCTCAAAGGAGGCCGCTAAATTATTTATTAGCTGTACAGCCATACTTAATTCCTTCTCATCAAGGGCGATTTGCTGCGGAATACCTGGTATCTGTTCTACATTTCTAACTTCATCGGGATAGAATATCGATTCTAAAACCAATAGATTATTATATACTCGAAGTGCTGCTAAGGATTGCTTTGTTCGAATGGTTATCTTAGCAATAGCAATCCTGCCTGTATCCTTCATTGCTTGTCTTAAAAGATGGTATGCCTTTTCTCCCGTTTCCTGCGGGGATAAGTAATAGGATTTATCAAAATAAATAGGGTCTATTTCTGTTAACTCAACAAAATCAAGAATTTCAATTGACTTTTTTACTTCTGGTTGTATCGATTCCATCTCTTCCTCTTGAATAATAACAAATCTTCCTGGCTCGTATTCGTATCCCTTTACAATTTCATCTATTGTTACTTCCCTATCACAGGTTAAACATTTCTTTTCATATTTAATTGGAGTACGACATTTATCATGAAGATAACGAAATTTAATATCTTTATTTTCCGTTGATGCAAACATTCGGATTGGGATATTTACTAAGCCAAAGCTGATAGAGCCCTTCCACATTGTATGCATAGATAACACCCTCCTATAAGTATTAAACTTAGCTCATATTGTTTGTTATAAATCATCACTTCATACAAAATTAAAAAACAGCTTGAAAAGAAAGTCCAAAATCAAGGTCGAAGAAAAGCGTCACGTCCTGTGACTCTTCGACATTTGTACGTCCTGTACTTCAACGCACGA
>JAENYW010000186.1 GCA_016841555.1 Tepidibacillus decaturensis | reverse complement strand
ACCACTTTTAGCGATAGTACCAAGGTTATCCTCAAGCTCTTCCTTTGTCATTCCTATACCAGTATCGCTAATTTTCAAGGTTCTATTTTCCTTATCAGCTATCACTTTTATGTAGTAACTGTCTTTGTCAAATGTTAAAGAATCATCGGTTAATGCTATGTAATAGATTTTATCCATTGCATCACTAGCATTAGAAATTAATTCTCGTAAAAAAATCTCCTTGTGAGTATAAATGGAGTTAATCATCATCTCTAATAGCTTTTTCGATTCTGCTTTGAACTGTTTTTTTGCCATTAAAATCTCTCCTTTTAAATAAATAATACTACGATAAAACTATGTAGCGTAGTAATGATCGTTGAGTAAGCTTCTGTAAAGATAACTGAACAAAAATATTAGCACTCTATCTTAATGAGTGCTAATAATATTTTAATAACATAAATCGTTTATGTCAATATGTTACAGAGATTTTTTATGTAATATAAAAAAGACACCCGTTTTGGATGCCCATAGATTTTCTCAGCTTGTTCCTGTCAAAATCATTCTCTTATTTCTCTTTCGTTTTTCAATTTTTTGATTTTTTCCCTTAACGGCCTTCCCAATCCTAAAAACAAGAACCCTATTATTGAAAGTATAGATCCGATAATTAAGTTAAAATTCACTTCCCCTTCTAATACCAAATAGATTAATCCAATAACTACATTTAATAATCCTGCTCCAAATTCAACACCTGCAAGCATACTCCACCACAAATTTACCTTTTTATAATGTTTTATCTTAGAATCAATATCTGAATAAACATCAAATTTGCCTTCATATGTTTTTTTTCTTAAATATACCCATTTCATATAATATGCTACAATCTCAACTCCTATTTCTTCAAGAAAATTTAAATATTTTTTGCTTTCAGGATGTTTAATCGGATGATCCAACAATTCAATTCTATAAATATATTCTCCTTCTGTGGCATCTTCAAATACATACCTACACCATGAAAAATCAGTCAAAGCTAGACCTTTAGAAGACATTTCATTAAGCCATTTTTCTTCTTTTTCATAATTCCAGTAAGCTTTTCTTATAATATGCTTCATTGATAACCACCTCCAGCAATTTGTTTCCCATTTTTAATAAGTTCCTCAAGCCTTTTGATTTCACCGTTGACGACTGACTTACCTGTTTCAGTAATAAGATATTCCTTTTTACGTGAATCCTTTTGATCATTAATTGGCTTTATCCACCCTTTTTCTAGCAATGTACTTATTGCACCATACAACGTTCCTGCACCAAGCTCGACACGTTCATCTGTAAGCTCTTTTATCTTTTGCATTATTCCATATCCATGTAACTGAGAATAAAGTGATAGTAAAATATAATATACCGCTTCTGTCAAAGCTCCTCTTTCTGTACTTTCTGGCATATATTACACCTCCATATAATATTTCACATGCCGTTATATCGTTTACCGTTATATCGTTATCTATACTATATCGGTTGTTGATATAATTGTCAATGTAATTATCAAATATTATTATTTGTATAAAGAAAACTTCGCTCGGTTTGAGCGAAGTTTTCTTTATCAGCAGTTATTTATATATACTAGCTGTCCTTATAAAAGTTTAACATAAAACGTTTATGTCAATATGTTTATCATCAATGGAAATCGACATCGATCCTCTTTTTATTTTCTTTCATTAGCTTTGGCATTTTTACTTCTAGTACTCCATTTCTATATGAGGCTTTTATTTCCTCCTCCGAAACGGAATTTGGAAGGGTGATCGTTCTGTGAAAGCTACCTACATAGCGTTCTTTTCTAAACATATTCTCTTCCTTTATTTCATTTACCCTATTAATAGTTCCACTGATGCTCAACCTATTATCATCAATAGCAATGTGTACATCTTCCTTTTTTTCTAGCCCTGGAAGGTCACAAGTAACTACTACTTCATTTTCTGTCTCATGTACATCAACTCGAATTCCACCAATATGATGGTCATGATCAAATGATAAAGGAAAGTCTGAAAAGAAGCGTTCAAAATCCCTTCGCATATTGGCTAAATGTCTAAATGGATCATAAGGTACTAATGCCATTACGTTATCCTCCTTCTGTTTTTATAATAAGATTTCATTTAGAATACTCCAACTGAATGAGTCTCTCTTTATTTTTGACTAATTAAAGGAGTGATATTCACCTTAAATAATAATTATAAAAAATAGACACTGTACGTTGTGTCTATTATTGAGTTAAAATCCAGATTATTTATATGTCCAGCCTATAAATAATAACATAATCCTAGTGAAGACTTAATAAACATTTATAGAATACATTGAAGTGTTTTAATGAGTATAGAGTTGGATATTCTATTAATAGACTTTTTATTATATTAAGTAATTATTAGTATCTTATAGTAAATTAAATAACCAATTAATTATTGCCAATATTCTACTAATAAAATATAATGAGGTGGAGTAAATGTTTTCCAATATATTAAAAAATAGCATAAAAATATTAAATACAAAAGTAATTAAATTAGACGAAGGAGAATATTTTGTTCTCCAACAGTGTGAGATGAATAAACCAATACCACCAGCAATAAAAAAGATACTATCGTATAACGGAAAAATTATTGAACTTTTTTGATAATTCTAATACCTAAGTTATTTCGAAAGGTGCCTTTTAATATGTTTAAGAAGAAAAAAAATTATTTTATACATATTGGACTTTTTATCATTACTCAAATATTAGCTGTAACAATTCAAGAGTCTTATGTGTTAGCAAATTTGCTTTTAACTCCATTTACATGGATACAGAATTGGCAACCAGATCAAAATAATAAATTTCTTTTACTGTTAAGATACGATGTTATTTTAATATTCTATATCCTATTCATATATGCGATTTGGGAAATAAAAAATATTTTTTGGGGAAAACAGAAAACATCAAGATTTTATGAAGATGAACTAGCTGCTACATTAGAAGCTGTATATGATAATAATCGAAATAGGGACCAAGTAAAATATCAAGTTAAATCCCTATTTGATAAAATTGTTAACGAAATAGCTACTGATTGTGGAGTTAGTAAAAATAGATACAGAGCAGTAGTCGTTCATAGAGATTTCCAACAAAATGAAAATAAGTTCTCAAATTTATCGTGGGGAAATGAAATAAGCTCTCAACAAGAACAATATGATAGAAATGCCTTAGAAGTATTTTTGACTAATAATGGAACTATTGCGTATTGGACAAATGTCCAAGAACAATTTCCTAATGGAGATGTAAAGACATATCTATTTGTTAGAAATTTAGATGCTTTTCGCATGGGTTGTCTATTGGCATTCTCTGAAGATATACCAAAATCTGTTTTGGACAAGCTAAAGGATAAAGATACACCAATGACTCTTATAGGGCATGTAGACAAAATATTTGATGTTATAGTAAACTATTAATTAAGGAGGGAATAAAATGCTATGGTTAGGGAGAAATAAGAAATCCAATTTAAAAAAAGGAATTCGTTATGTTATTCTTCAAAAAAATTCAATCCCTCAAAAGGCAACCAAAAAAGTAGTAGCTATTAACGGTAAAGTTAAGATACTGAAAGTTGGTAATAAAATAAAAACCCAAGGAAGAAAAGGAAAGATTCCAGTATTTGACCATTAATTTATAAGCTTCATATTAATTACAAAAAAAACTAGTAAATAGATTATACCTGAGTATCATATTTAAATAGACTCAGGTATTTTTAATTCTCAATTGGTTGGGCTTATATGAATTAAATAAGGAAGTGAAAAAAGGCATCAAAGAGGTTAATCTAAGATGCCATTTTTTTATAAACATCTCTTAGAGATAGTTTATACTGTGATTGACAATCTTTATAAGGATTTACATATATCATTTCTGTTCGGGCTATATCATCAAGTACACTTGGTATATCCACAGTTAATGCAATGCTTACAGCCTTCTTCATTTATTAATGCAGCTGATCCGCAGGATGGGCATAAATCTAAGCCATCATGTACGTGCTCTTGATTGTTATTCCTCTCTTTTACATCATCATCTAGCTGATCTATGTTAGATTCCTTCGGTTCTAACTCTAGCTTACCAAAGGATAAACTCTCCGTACTAACAGCGATAGAATCGTTTGTGTTTTCTCCATCCATGTGCATTTCAATTGCTTTGGCTACTGCATCCGCAATCGATTCTACACGATTTGGACCAAAGCCTACTGCACCAGAACCACCAATACCTTTTAGATGCTTAACAAGTAAACGAGCTTTGTTCCCATCAGGAAGCTCTCCAAATCGTAAGAATAAACTGGAGACTCTTCCTAATGCCTCTGACATGGCAAAAACATCGCTACCTGCCTTTCCAACGTTTACAATAACTTCAAATGGTGCTCCATTTACAACATTAACTGTAATATAAGCTTTTCCAAATGGTGTATTCATTTTATAGGTAGCACCAGTTAATTTCTTCGGTCTCTTCCGATACTCTTTATCAATCTTTGGATTACCTTCACTGTTTACTTCCTGTACATCCTCTTGTTTTTCTTCTTCTTTATCCGCTGTAGATAGTACCTGCTCATCTCGGCTACCATCACGGTAAATAGTAACACCCTTACATCCTAAATCAAAGGCCTGTTCATACAGTTTTTTCGTATCTTCAACCGTGAAATCTGCTGGAGCATTGGCTGTTTTACTGATGGAGGAATCAACCCACTTCTGAATAGCAGCTTGCACACGTATGTGATCCTCCGCAGATAAGCTCATCGCTGTAACAAAATAATCAGGTAGCTCTTCACCTGGATGCTCATCCATCCACTCTTTCGCAATCGGTACATACTGTTTGTCCAATCCAAGACGACTTTGACGAACATATTCAAAGGCAAAGAAGGGTTCAATACCTGTTGATGTTCCTACCATGGTTCCTGTACTTCCAGTAGGCGCTTGCGTAAGCACCGTTACATTTCTTATTCCTTTACTTTTTATAGCATTTATCACTTCATCATCAAATTGTTGGACGAATTTACTTTGTAGGAACTTTTCCTGATCAAACATTGGGAAAGAACCTTTTTCTGCAGCTAATTCAGTAGATGTTAAATAAGCTTTTTTCGCAATAAATGCATATAGTTTATCTAAGAACTCGATGGATTCAGAGCTACCATAGCGAATCTTTAATTTAATCATCATTTCCGCTAGTCCCATTGTACCTAGACCAACCCTGCGTTCACCTAGTTGATTTTCTTTGTTTTCTTCGAAATGGTATGGTGTTGCATCAATCACATTATCAAGGAAACGAACGGATAATTCTACAGTTTCTCCTAATGCATCCCAATCCACTTCTTCATCATTCACAAACTTCGCAAGATTAATGGAGGATAAATTACATACGCCCCATGCTGGTAATCCTTGTTCCGCACATGGATTGGTACTAACAATCGGATTAAAGTACCAGCTATTTGACATTTGATTATAGTATTCCATAAAAACAATACCAGGTTCAGCAGATCTCCATGCAGACTCAATGATCGTATGCCAAATTTCTCTAGCCTTCATTGTTTTAAAGACTTTAACAGCCTTTCCAAGTTCCTTCCATTGTTGCAAATTCCCATCCCATAGCTCATCATATTCCTTGTCAGAGGTATCTGGAAATACCAAATCCCAATCTAGGTCTTCTTTGACTGCCTTCATAAAATCATTGCTTACTGCTACAGATAAATTCGCATTTGTTATAAGTCCCATATCTTGTTTTACAGTAATAAATTCTAATAAATCAGGATGCCAGTCATTCAACATGAGCATTAAAGCTCCACGACGTGACCCCCCCTGCTCAATTAAACCAGTGGTATAACTAAATAATCCTCCCCAGGAAACAGCACCGCTTGAGCTACCATTAACCCCATGTACCGCAGCTCTTCTAGGTCTTAATGACGAAAGAGTAATTCCCACGCCCCCACCTCGAGACATGATTTCTGTCATTTGGGATAACGTCTCCATAATTCCTCCACGACTATCCTTTGGGGAAGGAATGACATAGCAATTGAACAAGGTTAGCTCATCACTAGCACCTGCTCCAGCTGCTATTCTTCCTCCAGGAACCAGCTTCCAATCGTCAAGAACATGATGAAATTTCTTTGTCCATTTTTCTTGCTTCTCTGGCTTTTCTACCGCTGAAATTGCTTTTGCTAATCGAGTCCACTTCACGTCTGGAGTAGCTTCAAGCGATTTGG
>JAENYW010000185.1 GCA_016841555.1 Tepidibacillus decaturensis | reverse complement strand
CCCGAGCTTAAGATAAGAGCTATCTAAAGCTCGGAAACGCCTGTAAGCTCAGGGGCGTCGTGAATACAAAACGTTAGAAGAAATCAACGCTAAATACTAAAAAACAAAACTTAGCAGCATACAATTAATTTCTTTTTCAGCTAATAGTATACCTTAATTTATACAGGTTAATGATTAGGAGGGATTTTAATGATAAAAATATTATCATTATTTACTGTAGTATTGTCTACTCAACTAATTACAATTATTATGTGGGGAGAACATGTTTGGTTATATAAGTTTGTTAATGGTGGAGTTGGTGGTACACCTTTAGAACAAATTCAACCTATATTATGGATAATATTATTAATAGAAGCCATCATATATACTCTCTTAGCCATCGAATATAAAAAGAAAAACCGATAAGTAAATTTTATTAAGATAGTGAGTGGTGAGATAATGGATAAAAACAATGTAGTTGAAATATTTATAGGGGAATTTCCTGAGTTTTAAACTCTATTAGAAGAACACATTGAATTTAATAATCAATTACTTCCACATGTATTTTTTGGAGAATGCAATGACTATTTTATAATGTTCCTTAAGAAAGAAGAAACTGAAAAACTTATAAATATATTTACTATTTTTGAAAGAATGGCAACGGAAGGTGATGAATACGTCAAGGAATTATTAAAACTCACTATTCATGAAAGAATTGGTGATGATAAAAAAATTCTTGAGACTGCTTACAAGAACATGGGTAAAGAAACAAGGAAGACTTCCGATGAAATAGAGAAGTTTTTGGGAAGATATTAAAAAATGAGTTCGATACTTAAATAAAAAATTTAGTCAAATCGAAGAAGGCGTTGACATCTTCTAACAAAATATCACCACTGCGGCGATAGCAAAGAAGCAACTCAGTTTGAAGTACGCCTTGGTCGCCCGAAGAATATGAAGAAAACTCGATGAAGTAAATTCACCTTAGCAGAGAAGCATAGTCAGCGACACACACCCTTCGCTAACCGAGTCGTCTTGCCCGAGCCTAAGTTAAGATCTAACTAAGGCTAGGTCTACGCCTGTAACATTCGGGAACGTCGTGAATACAAAACGTTAGAAGAAATCAACGCTAAAAAATACTCAATACAAAACGTAGCAGTATATACTAATTCCTTATTTAGCTAACGTATAGTTTAGTATAACAAGAATTATTTGGGTAATATAAAATTGAGGTGGTTTTATTGAAATTTAAACAAATGACAGAAGAAGAAAGACGAAAATTGCTTATTGCAATGTATTTTCTACGAAAAGGTTCACATCAATTAAATCGTTTACATGATGAATTTAGCAAAAGAGATAGTGATTATGAAATAAAGGAAACGAAAGAAAAAGAAAACAACCTTTTTCAAGCAATAGCACGTTTTGATGATTTGTACCTATATTCAGAAGATGAAAATGAAAATGAGGAAATTGAAAAGTTAGAGAATGAAATATGTGAATGGATTGAAAATAATGGATTTACAGAGGACATTAGGAAGTATTTTGATAAGAATAGTATTATGTTTAGCTGACGGATAAAGATTTGGAGTAGAAAAAAGATGAATGATTTGATGAAGGATTTTTTATATTATTTTATAGCGTTCTTAGGAATTTTAATTATGTTTATTAGCGTCATTAATATGTGGATTATAGATACGAAAAATAAGAATAGTGAACATAAGAAAAGTAAATCAAAACATGTAAAGTTACTGATAGTTGGATTAATAGTTTATATTTTATCCCGTATCTTACATGGACAACTTCTTTGAAAGAGATTATCTACCTAAACTAAAGGTTAAATAAAAAAATTGTTAAGCTAATCGAAGAAGGCATTGACATCTTCTAACACTATGTCACCACTGCGGCGGGCAAAGTAGTAGATTCAACAGATGTTCCGCCTTGGTCGCCCGAAGCGAGATTACAAAGAAGTAAATCATGGAAGTTAGTATGCTAAATCAGGCGACACACCACCTTCGCTAACCGAGGCGATAAAGCCCGAGCCTAAGAAAAGCATTTCTAAGGCTCGAACTTTACCTGTAAGCTCAGGTGTGTCGGTGACACGGGAACGTTGTACGACATTGCACACTAGATACATAAAAATATTAGATTGGAAGGTTGGTAAATTGTATTGATAGTATTTAAAGAAATTACAAAAGAAAATTTCTGGGATTGCATTGCACTTTCTGTTGCAAAAGATCAAGTTGATTTTGTTACATCTAACGCGGTTTCGATTGCACAATCGAAAGTTCAAACAGAATGTATTCCACTCGCAGTATATGATGATGATATTATGGTTGGTTTTATTATGTATTGTATTGATGAAGATGATGGAGAATATTGGATTTATCGCTTGATGATTGATGAAAAGTATCAATCAAGAGGGTATGGAAGGAAATCATTAGAACAACTTATAAAAATTATAAAACAAAATATCTCTCATAATAAGGTTTTCCTTGGTGTACACTTAGAAAGCAAATATGCAGTAGAATTGTATAAGAAATTTGGCTTTTATTTTAATGGACAGGTATTTGGTAACGAACATATTATGAGATTAGATTATTAATGAAAGTGCTAAATGCTATCTGCAACACAAAAGGTATTTGAATGGTTAAGGTATTGGCTGTTTCCGTGCGCAACGTCGTACAACAAAATTTTTCCTAAATTTATCAGCTTAGGGTTTGGACAATGGGGAAGCAATTGAACTGATAAACTTCGGAAACACGGGACGTTAGAAGAAATCAACGCTAATAAATGCTCAATACAAAACATAGCAGCATATACTAATTACTTATTCTGCTAACGGGCAGTAGAATTAAATAAGGGAGGTTGTAATTATTGCTTAAAACAAAACTAAGTCTTCTAATATTGATGTTCTTAATGTTGATTGTAGGTTGTTCAAATAAACAAACAACACCAGATAATTTAACAGATAAGTTATTTGCTTTAAATAATGATACAGCTATTATAGACGTATTATTCGGTACGGTTGAAGAGATAAATGCAAAAACTGCAGATTTTTGGGGGAGTAAAAGAAATACGGAAAATAGTGCGGTAAATGACATTCTAAACGAACTACAAAACTTAGAATATGTCAAAGAAAAACCAAAAGTACCTAGACAATATTACTTGTTGGTTTTCAATGGACAACTAATGGAAGATAAATCAGATACTTTTGAAATCTATTTATATGTAAATCCAGACAACTACAATTTATATTTGGACAAAATTCAATTAGGTGATGACCAACCAACTGTTGAGTATAACAGATTGTATCAACCGAATGACAAGATTAAGCAATATGTAGATGATATTTTTGAAGTAAATCAATAGCTATCTTTAACTAAAGGGTAGTTATAGTTGAATAAATCAATATTAAGCAGTTCGAAGAAGGCGTTGACATCTTCTAACAATATATTCACCCGGCGTCGAGCGAAGAAGTAACTCACATAGAAGTACTCCTTGGTCGCCCGAAGATTTAGAAGAATTTGGATACATAGAAGCTTATTCAATTTTCAAGGAAGCAAATTCAGGCGACACATCCCCTTTGCTAACCTAGTCAGCATTTCCGAGCCTAAGAAAAGCATTTCTAAGGCTCGGAAATGCTTGTAAGCTCAGGGGCGTCGTGAATACGAGAACGTTATAAGAAATCAACGCTTATAAACCTTTAATACAGAAGTATCATTATATATCCTTATAAAACTAACGAGGCATGTTTATTCAATATGATATGCAGAAATAATTGTAAAATTTTATACCTTAAATTTACATTTTATAGGGAAGGAGAATGTATGGATATAAAAATTCATAGTGATTTCGTCAATGCAAATCTCAATGAAATAAAGGAAGTTTACGCTTCTGTTGGGTGGACAAAACATTCAATTGAAATAATTAGACAAATATTCGAAGCCAGTAATGTCATTGCATTAGTGACAGTTAATGGTAGAGTAATTAGAATTGGTAGAGCAATTACAGATGGCGTTTTTAATGCGGCAATTTATGATGTTGTGGTTCATCAAGATTTCCAAAGGCAAGGAATAGCTAAAAAAATAATGGAGTTTTTACTTGATAAGCTAAGTGATGTTTCTTGTGTACATTTAATCTCAACAACTGGTAATGAAGGATTTTATCGAAAACTTGGATTAAAAAAGCTGAAAACTGGAATGGCAAGGTATTTAAATCCAAAGCTGAGCGATGAGTATTTAGATTAATTTTTCTTTTATCAATTAAAGGGTTGCTTTAGTTGGATCTAACGGCTAAATTGTTGGATAAAGGTTAATTAAAAATGAAAGGAATAGTCCTATGACTATAAATATAATTGAGAAATCTGAACTTAGTTCAGTGATTTTTATACGTGATTACATACAATTTGTCTTTGAAGGAAAAAAAGAAAATTTTATTTTAAGTGCATTTACTATGCCTTCAACAGTGGTAAAATATCATAAATATAATCTTCATACTTCGGGTTGGCGAGATGCTTTATGCACTTTAATAAACAAGATAGTAAAAACATCTATTGTAGATGAAGGAATATCAATAAAGATTATATTTGAAAATGGAGATTTGATAGAAATTTCCTTAAAAGATGAAGATTATGAAGGTCCAGAGGCAGCAATGCTTTACGAAGACGATGGACAAATAACAGTTTGGTAAATGGCGCTTTTGCTTATTCAAGTAAGGGGTACTATAGTTGAAAAAACCGATTTATTAAGTAGTTCGAAGAAGGCGTTGACATCTTCTAACAACATATTCACGCTGCGGGCTAATGCCCTTGGTTGCGGAAGCATGAGAAATGAAGTAATTCAAGAAGTTTATCATGAAGAAACTGCCGCAACACATCCCCTTCGCTAACCAAGGCGACTTGCCTGAGCCTAACATAAGAGCTATGTAAGGCTCAGTCTGCGTCTGTAAGCTCAGAGGCGTCGTGAATACAAAACGTTATATGACATATCGTAAACAATAAAACACAATACTGTTAAACATATCCTCAGTTTTTTCATTATAATCTTTCTAATGTATCAATCAATAAATTATATCTATTGTAAAGGAGTGATAAAAAATGTCCTTACTAAATATCTTTAAAGGAATTTTTTCTAAGAAAAAATTAGTTTACAGTGCTTTTGGAAATGATAATTATTATCGAATAATAAGTAAATTAAAAAGCAATGGGGTTAAATACTCAATAAAAACAAATATAGATTATGGTCATAAACGTGATTTTATAAATAGTAAATATATACAATATGACATTTATGTGAGAGAAGAAGATGAACAAAAAGCAATTGAGGCAATCCACAAAAAATAATAGATAAAACGATACATCATATAACAATGTATTTACGCAGCGGGCTATGCCCTTGGTCGCCCGAAGCAGGATTACATAGAAGGATGTACGAAGTAGTTTGATAGATAAATCAGCTACACATCCCCTTCGCTAACCAAGTCAACTTGCCTCAACCTAAGAAAGGCATTTCTAAGGTTGAGGCTGCTTCTCGAAAGACTTCGTATACAATTCTATAACTAACACCCTGTAAACGAAACTCAGTTTTTAATAAATGATACAAATCGCCTTTTAATTGAATACCAGAGAATGGATTCTCTGATATTTCATCAAAGATTTCAATTGCTTTTTTAATAACAGATTTATCTAATTTTTTGATTTCCTTCTTAACATTATTTGATATAATTAATTCGTACATGATTACAAAAGACCTTCATCTTTAAGTTCTTCTTTAAAGTCTTCCAGAGTAGTGTAATCATTATCTTTAATTTCTTTAGTAGAATTGTCTGATATTTTTAGTAAAGCTTTTGCAAGTTCTTTTTTTCGTTGAGGAATTAAATCTTTAAAGTCATCTTGAGAGAACCCTTCTTTAAGAAGATCTTTCTTTATTAAATCTTCAAGTTCATCTAGGATATCTTTTTTATAAAGAATTAATCGTCCGTTGTTATCAATATCAATTTTTAATGTTTCCTGTGGATTTAATTTAGCAATATCTCTTAATTCTTTAGGAATTGTAATTTGTCCACGATCATTTATTTGAACATCAAACATATTATTCGTCCTTTCCGATATTCATCAATACTGTATATCATCATTATAACATAAAACAAATTAAATAAATATTGAAAGTATTTCAGAAGATGAAGGTTACGTCATATAAACCAGCTAATCTCTGTCAAGTAGTAGATTAAAAATAAATACGAATCTAAA
>JAENYW010000184.1 GCA_016841555.1 Tepidibacillus decaturensis | reverse complement strand
AAAGGTACAACCTTATCAATGATTCCACTATTAATAGCAGACTTTGGCATTCCATATACGATACAAGTTGATTCATCCTCAGCAATTAATATATCCTTTTCTGTTTTGTTTATTTTTAATAATCCCTTCGTACCATCACTCCCCATCCCTGTCATTACTACAAAGATTCTATGAAATTGTATGTTAGCTAAAGATTCAAATAGGATATCTACAGAAGGACGAAGTCCACCTATTGGATCGTTTTGATTTAAACGGATTTGGAAATTTGTCCCTTGTTTTTCTGCAGTCATATGATAATTACCAGGTGCAATATATGCAGTTCCTGCTTGAATCGTTTGTTTATCCTCTGCTTCTACTACTTTTATTTTAGAAAGCATATTTAGACGATCAGCTAATGATTTTGTAAATCCTGCTGGCATATGCTGAACAATCAATAATGCGTATGGGAAATGTTCAGGAATCTTAGGAATTACCTCTTGAAGAGCTTTGGGACCTCCAGTTGATGTACCAATAGCAACTATTCCTTTCAATGTTGTAACTGTTGCTTTAGAAAAAGTTTTACTTTCAGTGGTTAGTACATGATCCTTCATGATCGTTTCTTTTTTCATCTCATTACTTATATTCCACTGTTTTATCGATTTTTCCTTTTGTTTATCTGCAATTAATATTTTATCAATAATTTCATATCTAATTTTTTTTATATCAAAGGAAATAGCTCCCGACGGCTTTTGAATAAAATCAAATGCTCCTAAGTGTAAAGCTTCTATTGTCGTGTCAGCGCCTTTTTTGGTTAAACTACTAAGCATAATAACTGGTAAAGGACATTGATTCATAATTTGCTTTAACGCTTCTAATCCATTCATCTTTGGCATTTCAACATCCATCGTAACCACATCAGGAGATAAGACTTTAACTTTTTCTATCGCTTCTAGTCCATCTTTTGCTGTAGCTATAACCTCTACCATGCCACTATCTTTTAATAAATCAGAAATTAATTTTCTCATAAAAAACGAATCATCTACAACTAACACGCGAACTTTTTTCATCTCATCACCCTCTATCTTCGTAACAAATGCGTCATTTTCGATAAAAAGCTTCGAACTCCATAGCTAGATGATCCATCATTCTTTTGCTTTGTATAAGCATCAACCAATTGCTCAATATTATGAGAAGCTTTACTACTTGGAAAAGAAATATAGAAAGGCTTCTGTTTTTTAACTGCTTTTTTAACTGCATCATCATCATAGATATAACCTAGCAATTGAATATTGTAATCTAAAAATCTTTCCGTTACCATCTTGAGACGATTAGCAGTATTTACTGCCTCTTGTTCGTTAGAAACACGATTAATAACCAAATTTATCTTAATATCCTTCTTTTTAGAGAGAAGGATTTTTATCATTGAATAAGCATCCGTTATGGATGTAGGCTCTGGTGTTGTAACGAGAAAAACCTCATCAGCAGAAAGAATAAATGTTAATGATTCGTCATTGATACCAGCACCGGTATCAATCAATAATGTATCAAAATATTCATTTAATAATAGTAATTGTTCAAGAAGATATTGAACATCCTGCTTCTTTAAGTCTAGCATATTTTCCAGTGCTGAACCTCCAGCAATAATATTCAATCCTAATGGACCAGTCTCCATGATATCCCAAATATTTTTCTGGGAATGAATTAAATCAAGCAAACTATATTTGGATGCAATCCCTAATAACACATCAATATTAGCTAAACCAATATCTGCATCCAAAATTGCTGTTTTAACCCCTTTGCTTGATAATGCTAGAGCAAAGTTTAAGGTAAAGTTGGATTTTCCTACCCCACCTTTTCCGCTTGTAATTGCTATCACTTTTGTCGTTTTTGTTTTTGTGGAATGACTATTTACTTGATGTCTTAGGTTTGACGCTTGATCATAAAACATTAGGATCTAAACCCCCAATATTGCTCTAGCCATTTTCTCTTCATTAAAAATTTCAATATCAACAGGAACATTTTGCCCATTTGTAATATAAGAAACTTTATAAGGAAACATAGAAATAATATTTAAGATAGAGCCATAGGTGAAGGTTTCATCAAATTTTGTAAATAAAATTTTATCTATCTTCACCTTTTTAAATTTTTCTAAAATAGCTAGCATATCTTCGAATTTGTGTGTCAAGCTTAATACTAAAAATGTTTCACTATCCTTGGATTTATATAAAACTTTATTTAATTCAGATATATACATCTCATTGTTATAGTTTCTACCAGCAGTATCCATAAAAATCAAATCATAATCCTTTAGTTTATCTAATGCTTGCTGAGTATCCTGTGGTGAAAATACTACCTCCAATGGAGAATTTAATATCTCTGCATAGGTTTTTAATTGCTCTACAGCAGCAATACGATACGTATCCGCTGTAATAAATGCGATATTTTTTTTATATTTCAACGCCTGCTCTGCCGCCAATTTGGCAATGGTGGTCGTTTTGCCAACGCCAGTAGGTCCAACAAAATAAACAATTTTCGTTTCTTTAGAGATCTCCCTCTCTTCACGATGCTTAGCAAATATCTCTATAAGATGACGTTTTACTTCATTTATTATAGGGATATCCGAATTATCTTCTGCTTCTAAAATAACCCGTTCAATAATATGAGATGCCACATCTTCTTTTACACCTTGCGTTATTAAACGATCATATACCTTTTTAGCTTCTTTTGAGAGGTCTTTCGTTTGTACCCCATTCCCTTGATTCATCATTAATTTAATCATCAATTGCTTTAATTGATTCATTTCCGTATTATTGGTCTCTGTCTTAACTTCATTCGATACTGCAACAGCTTCAATAGGATTTGAAGGCTCAACTACATTTTTTACCATGGGAGATGTTCCTTTCACCCCATTATCCTTATTCAACGGCCTTGAATCGACGGCTGCAATGACTTCAATTAAATTTTTTCCGAATATACCCAAAAATCCATTCTTTTTTAATTTTTTCGTGTGAAGAATAACTGCATCTCTTCCTAAATCTATTTTTATTTGTTCAACTGCTTTAGGTAATGAATCCACTACATATCTTTTTACATTCATTATACATTCACCACTCCTATACTCTGCACTTCCACATTAGGTTCGAGTTCATTATAAGAGAGAACTGGTACATCAGGCATAACTCTTTCGATAAATTGTCTTACATGCATTCTAATCAGTGGAGAAGTTAATATAATAGCTTGCTGCCCCATTTGAACAAGACGATTGATTTGACTATTCAAATTACGATATATGAGCTGTGATGTGTTTGGATCAATCGCTAGATAGCTTCCTTGTTCTGAATGTTGAATATTATCTGTAATCTTTTTTTCTAGTTCAGGCCCAAGCGTAAGCACCTTTAAAGGGTTATTAGACTCTGTATATTGTAGCGTAATTTGCCTTGACAAGGCTTGTCTTACATATTCAGTAAGGACGTCTACATCTTTTGTATGAACTGCATAATCTGCCAATGTTTCAAATATTGTTACTAAATTACGAATCGATATTTTTTCCTTCAATAAATTAGCTAATACCTTTTGAATTTCTCCGATGGATAATTGCTTTGGTACTAATTCTTCAACAAGCGCAGGCTGTGATTTCTTCACATGATCTACTAACATTTTTACATCCTGTCTTCCTAATAACTCGGAAGCATACTTCTTTAAAATTTCGGTTAAATGGGTTGCAACGACACTTGGAGCATCTACAACTGTATAATTAGACATTTCTGCTTTATCCTTCATCTCTTCGTTTACCCATAAAGCAGGTAATCCAAAGGCAGGCTCCATCGTTTCAATTCCTATGATTGATTCATCTTCTATCTCTGTACTCATTGCCAAATAATGTTCAAGTAAAATTTCCCCATTGGCAACAATGTTTCCTCTTATTTTAATAATATATTGGTTTGGTTTCAATTGTATATTATCTCTTATTCGAATAACAGGTACCATTAGTCCTAATTCTAGGGCTATTTGCCTACGAATCATAATTACACGATCAAGAAGGTCTCCTCCTTGATTAGCATCTGCTAAAGGAATTAATCCATACCCAAACTCAAATTCTATTGGGTCAATTTGTAAAAGCTGAACCACATTTTCTGGACTTCTTACTTGTTCCAATTCTTCTTCCTCTTCTAGTTCTTCAGTGGCAGCAAGCTCCCTTACTTGATTTTTCTGCATAATATAACCTCCGATAAAAAGTACAATTGCTACTGGAAGTGTGGCAAATCGAGAAATTGGTGTAAATAGTCCAAGTAAGCTAATTGTCGCTCCAACAATATAAAGGAGCTTTGGATAAGCAAACAATTGTGCTGCAATATCATCACTGAAATTCCCTTCAGAAGCAGCTCGCGTAACAACAATACCTGTTGCTGTGGAAATGAGCAAAGCAGGAATCTGACTAACTAATCCATCCCCTACAGAAAGCAACGTAAAGTGTGTTGCAGATTCAGCAATGCTGTAGCCAAATTTGGTCATTCCGATAATAAGTCCACCAATTACATTGACAATAAGGAGAATAATCCCCGCAACTGCATCTCCCTTTACGAATTTACTAGAACCATCCATTGCACCATAAAAATCTGCTTCTCTTTCAATATTTTTTCTTCTCTCCCTCGCTTCAAGATCCGTAATCATCCCAGCGTTTAAATCTGCATCAATACTCATTTGTTTTCCAGGCATGGCATCAAGGGTGAATCGTGCGGCTACTTCAGCTACCCTTTCAGACCCCTTTGTTATGACAATAAATTGAATAATAACTAAGATAAGAAAAACAATAAAACCGACAACTGGATCTCCTTCAACAACGAAATCACCAAAAGTCTCAATAACTGAACCAGCTTCTCCGTCTTTTAGAATGGATCTCGTTGTTGAAACATTTAAGGAAAGGCGAAATAAGGTTGTTAATAAGAGCAATGATGGGAAAACGGAAAACTGTAAAGCATCCTTCATAAACATCGATACAAGCAATATAGTTAAGGATAAAGCGATATTAATAATTAGTAAAAAGCTTAATAATGGTGTTGGTAAGGGTAATACCATCATGATGACAATTAATACAACAACTAGAGGTACAATAATTGTTCTAAGCTGATTCACCTTATTTCACGCCCTTTCTCATGTTGTCGCAAAGCCTTTTAATTTGTAAACATATGCTAAAACCTCTGCCACAGCTTGATAAAGCTCTTCAGGAATCGGATCTCCAATCTCCACCTGATGATAGAGAGATCTAGCCAACCATACGTTCTCAATTGTAGCAATATCGTACTCTGCTGCTACTTCCTTTATTTTCATAGCAATATGGTCCATTCCTTTTGCAACAACAATTGGTGCGTTCATTTCACTTGTATTGTAGGAAATGGCAACCGCAAAATGAGTTGGATTTGTAATAATAACATCTGCTTCTGGTACTGATTGCATCATTCGTTTCATTGCCATTTGCCTTTGTCGCTCTTTAATTTTACCCTTAATTAATGGGTCACCCTCCATTTTTTTGTATTCATCTTTGATGTCTTGCTTTGACATTCGAATATTTTTTTCATGATCATACCTTTGATACAGGTAATCGAACACAGCTAGTACAATCAAAAGGAGGGATACCTTTAATCCTATTTCCATTAAAAGTTTACCGACAACGTGCATAATATCTCATAAATCATAATAATATAACGTTAAAAGTTCATCCTTTTTTTTCAAAATTATTGAATAAGCTAGATAGCCAACTAATGAGATCTTTAATAATGATTTCATTAGCTCCACAATCGCACGCTTAGAAAAAATACGTTTTGCTCCTTCAATCGGGTTTAACTTCTCTAGCTTTAGCTTCAATGGCTCCCCAGAAATTAAAAAGCCGACTTGCGCCAAATTTCCTACAACTCCTCCAACTAAAGCAACGCCAAAAATCGGAGTAATCACCCAAATAAGGTCATAAATAATTTCAAGAAATAGCAGCCTCACATTGTCAGGCGTAACTTGCCACGAAAGGTATTGAGTTAATATCTTTTGATATAATTGAATGAGGCGTCCTGATATAAATGGTCCCATGATAAAAAAAAGTGTAAAAATTAATAAAAAGATAATTGCTGAAGGAATCTCGTTGCTTTTTGCAACTTGCCCTTTGTTTCTTGTTTCCTGCTTTTTTCTAGGTGTTGCTTTTTCCGTTTTCTCTCCTGCAAAATATTGCAGATTCATTTGTAATTCAGCCATATCTATTACCCCATTAAATCAATAAATTGTTTTATAGATC
>JAENYW010000183.1 GCA_016841555.1 Tepidibacillus decaturensis | reverse complement strand
AGCGTCACGTCCTGTGACTCTTCGACATTTGTACGTCCTGTACTTCAACGCACGATAGCTAGGGGTTGTAACGTATAAAAAAATACGTAAGAGTCCTAGATGGAGGAGCAACGTAGAAATTGGGCTTTATCTACAAGCTGAAGCAGGCATAATGCCTGCTTTCTTTAATCGTTATCTCTTATATTATCCACTTCATAATTCAATCCATCGCTAAGGACCTGAATTTCCCCATATCTTTTTAAAATATATACATCCGTCCAAGATTCATGCAGTCGTTCAATGACATCGTCACTTAGTGGATAGGTTTCCAAATCACTAGAAAAAATAATGCCAATATGGGGGTCTACTTCCTTTAAAAAAACTGGACTAGTGCCAGCATTGCTTCCGAAATCACTAACCTTCAATATCTCAGATTTTAGTGAAAATTGGCTAGTCAATCTTTCTTCTATTTCCTCATTAATATCACTGGTAAATAAAAATTGAATATCCTTATGTTTTAAAAGAAAAACCATTGAGTTCGCTTGCGGAGATAAGGATAACGGTTCACTTGGTGATAATACTTCTATCTTTACCTCGGGGTACAAAACAATTTCATCCCCTTTGGTTACCTTTCTTATCTTTATTTGAGAAAAGGCGCTTAAATGATAGGTAGAAGCTGTTAATTCAGGTAAATAAATTGTATTAACAGGAAATTGTTGAATAACCACATCTAACGCACCCATATGTTCATCATAGGGATTGGTTAAAAAAATCCCCTTTAATGTTTGAACACCATGCTGTTTAAGTAAAGAAACCATTTGTTTCTCAGCTTCTTTTCCTCCTACATCAACAAGGTAAAATTCATTATCAGGAAGCTGAATTAACGTAGCTTCTCCTATCGATAATGGAAGGTATGACACAAGTATTTCTTTCTTCTCTAACACTTTTATTTGCGCTTGAACTACTTCTTGATAAACACCCATTTTACTGGACACAGCTATTTTATATACAGAAGAAGCTATAAGAATTAAGAGAATAATAAACAAGACTCTATTCATGCGCATCAAAAAATCACCCTTTATGTCTTATTTCTTATCCTCTTATCTATATGAAAATTAATATAAATTATTCAAATGTTTATGTCATCCTGTTTTCAATATCGTCAATTATTTTGGTAAATGGCATGTATTTGATATCCACAGGGGGTAAAGAGCGAATAAAAGCACTACCATATCTTGTATCGACAATTCTTCGGTCAAAAACAATAACAACCCCTCTATCCTTTTTTGTACGAATCAGCCTACCGAAGCCTTGCTTAAATCGTATGACTGCCTGTGGGACAGACAAAGCCATAAAAGGATTTTTCTGCTGAGCCTTTAACCTCTCTGTTTTTGCTTCATGAATTGGATGATTTGGTGGCGTAAATGGCAGACGAACGATAACTAATGCACTCAAGGATTCGCCTGGTACATCTACCCCCTCCCAAAAGCTATTCGTACCTAATAATATCGTATTCGATTCAGAGATAAACCGATTAATTAGCTTTGAACGACTATTGCTATCAATACCATGTCCTAACACTTTAATATGGAAAGGCTCTAGCATCTCTTTAACTAACCAATAGGTACTCTGTAGCATTTTATGTGAAGTAAATAAAATAAGTGTTCTTCCATTAAAAGTAACAGCAATATCTGCTATGTTTTCAGCCAAATGGTCAATATATTCATTTTCAGAGACTTCCCTAATATCTGGTACATCCTTTGGAATATATACAACAGATTGTTCCTTATAATTAAATGGAGAATCCAGCTTGATTCTTTTTAATCCTTTCTCATCAGGTTCAAAGCCAAATTCATGACAAGCATAATCAAAGGACTCATTCACACTTAGAGTCGCAGAAGTTAGTATGACGCTATCGAGCTTATCAAATAAAAATTCTCTGATAAAAGGACCTATTTCTACTGGAGCAGCATATAAGAATACACTCGTTCGCTTCTTTCTTTTCAACGTTTCTACCCAGAAAACCATATTTGTATCATTAGCATGATTCCATTCTGAAAAATGGAAAATCAGATCCCTTACATCCTTCAAAAAACCATTTAAATCAACAATTATCGTTTCATCAACTTCAATATTTTTCAGCTTCTGTAAAGCCTCATCTAATCCATTCATCAGTTCAGTAAATAAAATATACATATTATCAACATAAGCTTGCAGATGACCCCACATTTCTCTTTGTGTTACATTTTCAGTGATACGTATGGTTTTACGTCCTGTATCCTGATAATGAGCAAGCTGATCAACAAATTCGCCTAAGCTATCAAAATACGTTTGCCCAACCAAATCTATCTTCGAGATCAAAGGAATCACATCATTCATTAGCTGATTTGCGATAGAAATCTGATCAGCATTTTGGGAATGCTTCAATTCATTAATGATTTTTATGAGAAAACCGTTTTTTGCATCTTTATATAACCGCTGTAATACTGCATGGAATTGATATTGATTTATCTCAAAGCCTAGATGTTTTAAAGCAACCTCTTCTAACTGATGAGCTTCATCAATGATAAGGCGCTGAAAAGCAGGTAATATTCGATGCTCTGCTTTTAAGTTTGTTAATAGCAAGGAATGATTCGTAATAATAATATCCGCCATTTGTGCCTTCTGTTTTGCCCGATGATAAAAACAGGTTCTAAACCAAGGACACTTCCTATTCAAGCATGTCTCCGCGTCACTTTTCACTTGCTCCCATAGCACTCTTCCAGAAGTAGAAAAATTAATTTCTTCCACATCTCCAGTTTTTGTTTGTGCAACCCATGTTAATATCTGGGCTAAATTAATCGTATCCTCTGAACTAGCGTCCATCTGATTTTGTAAAAGAAGCTGTTCAAATTTTCTCAAGCATAGATAGTTATTTCGACCCTTTAAAATAGTAGCTGAAAAATCAAAAGGAAGAATTTTTTTTAATAATGGAATATCACGTTGAAACAGTTGCTCCTGCAAGTTAATTGTATGTGTAGAAATAACCACTTTCTCATCATGTTGTTTTGACCATAGCAATGCAGGAATGAGATAGGCTAACGATTTTCCAGTACCTGTCCCTGCTTCTACCATCAGATGCTCTTGATGCTTAAAGGCCTCCATTACTTCCGAAGACATTTCCTTTTGTGCTGTTCGTAATTCAAACCCAGGAAACTGATGAAATAATAATCCATTTTCATCAAATAACATTTCAAATTCCTGCTCTTCCATTTGATAGGAAGCTTGCTCAATCTCTTGTTCCATTGGTTGAAGAGCAATCTGATTAAAAAATGTATAGACGTCATCATCATTATGTCCAACATACTGATTTGATAAAATACTCTCAATAAATATATTCATATCCTTGTGAGAATATTTTGTCATTTCCGCTAAACGCTGTAAATAGACAAGAGGCATCTTCATTAAATGCTGTACCAATAATATAAATGTTTCAGCAGTCGCTTTTGCATCATCATCCGCACGATGTGGATTCTCATGAGAAATATGTAAAGCTTCCGCTAATTGTTGTAGCTTATAGCTTTGTGCTGTTGGAAGCAGAATCCTTGATAGTTCAACCGTATCTATAATCAATCCACTAAAAGGACTATATCCCAGTTCATCTAAAGCATGCTGAATAAACCCCAAGTCAAAGGTCGCATTATGTGCAACAAAAGATGCCCCTTCTAATAAGGGAAGGAGCTCTATCATCACCTCATCCAAAGTAGGCGCATCTTTTACCATATCCATGGAAATTCCAGTTAGTTCTTGAATTATTTTCGGGATTTTTTTTTCAGTATATACAAATGAAGAATACACATTTTTAATTTCCAAATCCTCTATTAGCACAGCCCCTAGCTGAATAATACTGTCATTAAAAGGGTTGTTCCCAGTTGTTTCTACATCTATTACGAGAAATCGATTCAACAATGTCACCTCAGTCTCACTTTATTATACCCTTATACTATACAGGGAAAAAGCGATAAAAAAAAGTCTTATATGTGAAAGAATACCTCCTTTCTCATTTAAGACTTTTTTGTTAAAATTATTCATTTACACAATCCTTTAACACAAAACTAAAACACTAGTACTTCCTTTTTTATATCTTCGAATTTAACCCATAAGAATTCACTATATTCTGCAAAAATATGTGATAACGTCTGATAAGATGTATTTAATCTTTTATCCGTAAATAAACGATGATCCTCTATAGGATATAGTTCATTATGATATTCCAAAAGAGCTTCAAAAATATCTGTATCAAGTATTTCTTTTCGATTCAACATGTTCGTCGAATTCATTGCAAGATCAATGATATTGGTTCGTGAGCCAAAATCTCGATTTTCTTCAGCAGAGTAAAGTTCATCTGCTATTTGGTAGCTATCCGTGAATTTTTGTTCCTTATCTAGCTTCCTTCCCAATAGATATGTAGCTAAATCAGCATTTCCTCCATATTTATTGATACCATTTTTAATTTTCATATTATTTTTTATCAATGGTATGATTAAATACTCGTGAAATGGATAAATATCATACTGGTAACACAATTGTTCAAATTCAACAAAGATCTTCAACGCTTCAGGCGATAAAGTTAATCCTCTGGAATGTACATATTTTATTAGATCTTGAATAGCTATTTCTGGAGTGATATGCATATACACTCCTCCTTTTTTAAAAGATAAATTTGATATAGATTAAATAATTATTTTAATGTAAGCGCATTCTTTGTAGTAATTAACATTTCTACCTAATTTAAAATTAAACCCAAATTAGTCTCGCTTTATAAGAATATGTATCAATAGGTAAGAAATATGACCCCTTCAACATTATTTTCATGGAGAAAAAATAACTACTTTGATTGTTCTCTCTTTTTTTCTTATATTTTTTCAAATAATCCTTGGAATACACATCAAAATATGCTGAATCCTGCTGACCACCTGAACGAATAACCGCTTGTAATCTTCCTACATCATTTTCACCGTTTGTATTACCACCTATTTTCTGAGTACATGTAAGCCATCCATTAGCATCAAATCTACATGTGTCTTTTTTCGTAAACCCACTAGGATAATATAGCTGAATCTCAGCTATTTGGTTTGGAGGACCTTGAGCAATTATACGAACCTTATGTCCTCTTTGAACAGGGTTGGTAATTGAATCAATCCTTACCCTCTCCTGTTCCTTCTCTTCATCTTCATTCGAGTCCTCATTATCTGAATCTGTTTCTTCCTGCTGATCATTTCCCGATGCTTTATTATCCTCTGTAGGGGGAATGAAGATTCCATTCCCTATCCAAACTCTTTCGTAAGCCTGTTTTTTAAAAGACAGTGTTTTATCAATAAAAGGAATATTTAACGGCATATCATACCTAGCTTCGATGCCGAAATAAGCTGGCTCCTTCTCTTTTAAATTAGGTAATGTGACCTTTATTACCTGAAAATGTTCAAGCTGAATAATCCAACTATCGACATAATGATCAACAATTGGTTGAAATACAGTGGACAGCACTTGATCATGCATATCTATCATCTTATTTTCAAATTGCTCGCGAATAGTAAGCAAATCTCTTATCTCACGTGGAAGTAAATTGTTATACGATTCGATAAAATCCTCGATATCTATGATTTTATTCCTTGTTTCTTCTACTTTATTAAGCGTATCATTCACTGCTTCTCCTGCTTTTGTCTGACTCCATTTGTCATATGCCAGCTCAATAGGATACATATGAGTAGCAATCTGCTTCGTTGCTTCAGATACAGTATTTGTTAAGGCCATATCAACAATGGAAATTCGAATAAAAGTAATTAGAAGAAGGAGAAAGCTTAAAAAAATTGGCATAATAAGTGAAGCTTCAAGCGTTATACTTCCTGATTCTCTTTTTCTATCTCTCATTACCATCACCCTACAATGCATCGATTTATAATTATACAGCACATATTAATTGTCCTATCAATACTCTTTAGTCACTTCCTTATGCAAGCTTTGGATATTCCATTTTAAAAGTAAATTTCATTTTTGCTATCTTTATGACATCGCCCTCTTGAATTGGATAGATTTTATTTGGCACTAGTTCTTCATCGTTTAAATAACTACCATTTTTTGAACCTAAATCAGTAATTCCGTAACCAGAATTGATTTTCACTACCTTCAAATGAACCCTTGATACACCTGAAGCTCCTTCTACATATTGAACAGTAGAAGGATTACGACCAATAATAAAGCTGTCACCAGTAATCTTAATTTTCTCTATTGCTTTCCCTCTGTTGACTTCTAAAAAAAC
>JAENYW010000182.1:5056-6290 GCA_016841555.1 Tepidibacillus decaturensis | reverse complement strand
GAAAAAGATTTTGAAGAATAAGGAGACCACTGGGAAAAAATTTTAGATGAAGCTGTTTATGGTAAAGCAACAAAAAAATCACCATTACTTGATATTGCAGCTAAAGATCTAGCTTTAGAAAAAGAAAATAAATATTATTGGCATGCAAGAGGCAAAACTGCTGGTAGCATCATTAAAGCAATGCATAAACACGAAATACAGGATATATACGATAAATTACCCTCTAATATCATATTACTGAGAGCTACACTCCCAAAAAATCAAAATGATTACAGAAACTTAACATCAACGATATTTAGGCAAAAAACAGGGGGAGTAGTGAAATTAATACCAAATACAACTCATATGTTACATTATGATAACCCTGATATTGTGGTTGAAGAAATAAGAAGGAATTGGAAGGATGATTAGTATGTATGCATTAGTCGGATTTTTAGATGATAAAACGGAAAAATATATCGAGGGGTTATGGGATGAATTAAGCCAGAATAATATCTCTCATTATGCAAAAGAAACGCTGAATCTGAGACCACATATTACTATAGCAGACTACGATAATTTAGATAAAGAGGAGTTCATAGTATCATTAAATGAATTTTATGAAGCAAAATCAAAAGTAAATGTAACCTTTAGTGCATTAGGAACTTTTTTAAAAACAGGGATATTGTTCTTATCTCCTACAATAACGACAACATTAGTAGATTTCCATCATTCCCACCATGAGCATTTTCAACAATATACCAATGAAGATTCACTGTATATTCCAAACAGATGGATTCCTCATTGTACAATTGCTAATAGGTTAACTCAAGAAAAACTGATAGAAGCATTTAATTATTGTTCAAATAAAATTGATATCATTGATGCAAAGATAAGTGAAATAGCTCTGTTAGAAGTGAAGGCTGAGAAAAATAATACGATAAGTGCTCCTGTTGTTTATTCAAAAAAGCTTTTATAAGGAATACGGTAAAAAGGGAGGTGCTATATGGCGAATAAAAATATCAGGTTATATGACTATACAATCATAGACAAAAAAACAGTACAAATGCTATTTTCAGAATATGATAGCAAAATAGAAGTGGCGAATTTCACATTAATACCAGAAGGCTTAAGTACCAGTAACTATATGATAGAAATAAAAAACACATCTAAGACATATTTATTGAAGAACTTTCCAGAAAATGGTGGTAACAGTGAAATCGAGCGAGCCTAGGACGCAGAGGCAAAGCAAGAT
>JAENYW010000182.1:0-5046 GCA_016841555.1 Tepidibacillus decaturensis | reverse complement strand
AAAAAAAACAGTAAAAATGCAATTTTCAGAAAAGAAAAGAAAAAAGAAAGTGGCGAATTTAAAATTAAAACCAAAAGGCTTAATTACCAGAAACTAAATAAAAAAAAAAAAAACACATCTAAGAAATATTTATTGAAGAACTATCCAGAAAATGGTGGTAACAGTGAAATCGAGCTAGCCTCTTACGCATATGCAAAGCAATATGTAAATGAGCCTACTATCTATTTTTATGATGATAGTAAATAGATATACAACAGACCATATGTAATAATGGATTACATTGATGGTATAAGTTTATCAAAATTTGTTATTGATAATAAAAGGTTTCCTGAAAAAATAGCATATGATATAGGTAGCAAGCTAGCACTTATTCATAGGCGTGAATACAAAAATATGGGCCTATTAAATAAAAACTTAGACATTAATAAGACTTTACTTCCTATTAAGCACTTACATGAGCACTATCTAAATGGGGTTCAAGGGACACATATTAATGGTAAAATAAAAAAAGAAGTCCTAGCATTTTTAACAGAAAATAATGAAATGTTAAAGAAGTTAGAAGAAACATTCGTTTTTTCACATGGAGACTTCAGTCCTTCTAATATTCTAATTGATAGGATAGATAATACAGTTTGGTTTATAGATTTTGAATACAGTTTATCAGCGCCCATATACTATGATATTGGAAAATTTTTTAGAGACAGAGCTGTGTTGGATGAATATGTAGAAAAAAGTACATATGATAGCTTTATTAATGGATATAATGAACATGCAAAAAATCAAATAGCTAACGATTGGATAAAACTTGCCAAGCTTATGGATATAACGGGTATGTTAGCATTAATAGATAAAAAAAATCCTCCAAATGAATGGGTAAACGAAATTGAAAGTGCTATAGTACGATCAATGAGAATATTAAAAAATGAGATACCGTTTTAAAATTGTAGTAATGAAAAGAGGAAGAAAAAAATGACTGATATACAGTACAATTTGCAATTTGAAAAATTATGTCATCTTTTACAGCTTGGTGAGATAGTTGGGATACCTGAAGCTATCTCTGGTGGGCTTTTACATCGAATGTATGCTATTAAAACCACGCAAGGGAAATATGCAATTAAAGCATTAAACCCTCAAATAATGCTTAGACCTGTGGCAATGCAGCACATTATTCATTCAGAACAAATTGCCAATATTGCAGCAAAAAATATACCTTCCCTTCCAGCTGAAAAAATGAATGGCACTTTCATGCACGAAATAGATAATCAATTCTACCTTGTGTTTGATTGGGTAAATGGAAAAAGTCTGAAACCTAATGAAATCAATATAAACCATGCGGTAAAAATAGGTGCTATTCTTGCGGATTTACATATGACGGATTTTTCAGCGTTAGGTATAAGTAATGATTCCTCAGATTATGCAAAGCTAATAGATTGGAATTACTATTTGCAAAAAGGAGAACAAAATAATGCAGAGTGGGTAAACCTGATGCGTGAAATCACTGATAAGCTTTATGACTGGAATGCTCAGGCAAATAAAGCAGCAAGTCTGCTTGCATCAGACATGGTGATTAGTCATAGAGATTTAGATCCCAAAAATGTTATGTGGAACCAAAACAATCCCATCATTATTGATTGGGAAGCAGCTGGCTATATAAATCCTATGCATGAATTGACTGAAGCAGCTATTTATTGGTCTGAAAATGAAATGGGAGAGATTGATAAGGAACGATTTTTATCTTTTATACGTGGTTATAAAATGAGATACGGAACACTACAGGCAAATTGGAGAATGGTTTTAGAAAATGGATTTTTAGGTAAATTAGGTTGGCTAGAATATAGTTTAAAACGCTCCCTATGGATTGAGTGTACAGACGAAGAAGAACAACAGATGGGAACTTCACAAGTAACAGGAACAATAAAAGCTATTAAACGTTTTGGAACTATGATTTCTGAATTAGAAAGATGGCTAAATAATGGAGTATAATGGAATAGAAGGGTATTGCATTATTTAGAATAACAAACATGGTCAAGATATCTTTCCTTTTTCTATATTACTATTTCATTGTGGGAGGTAATTTATGATGTGGGATAGGATATATGCGGTACAAAAGATGCAAGACTATATTGAAAAACATCTTTTTAATCCGATTAATCTTACAGAACTGTCCAAAGCTGCAGGATATACACCTAGTCATGCCTCTAGGGTATTTAAAGAGTTTGTTGGTATATCTCCGATAGATTATTTGCGTGCACGTAGGCTTTCTCAAGCAGCCAAACAAGTTCGTGATACTCCAGATCGTATCCTCGATATTGCTTTAGACACAATGTTTGATTCTCATGAGGGTTTTACACGTGCGTTTACAAGACAATTTGGTATAAATCCTGAGTATTACCGTAAATATGCTCCTCCAATTCCGCTATTCTTGTCCCGTAGCATAAGAGATTACTACCTCCATCATATGAAAGGAGTAGAAAAAATGGTTGAAAAAACTAATGAAAAGACGATATTTGTTCAGATTGTAGAACGTCCTGCTCGAAAACTGATTTTACAACGTGCAGAAAAGGCTACACACTATTTTGAATACACTGAGGAGGTTGGGTGTGATGTATGGGGATTCTTGAGTAGCATAAAAGAGGCGTTATATGAACCAATCGGTATGTGGTTACCAGATAGTTTAAGATTGCCTAATACATCTAAATACGTGCAGGGAATTGAAGTTTCTGTCGATTATTCAGGTGAGGTTCCAAATGGTATGGAAATAATTGATTTAAAGCCATGTAAAATGATGATATTTCATGGTCAACCCTATAAGGACGAGGAAATGGTACGCGCAATAAATGAAGTATGGGCAGCTATTGATAATTATAAACCTGAAAACTACGGATATAAATGGGCTGATGAAGATGGTCCCCGTTTTCAATTTGCTCCTCTTCCAGAACGTGGATATATAGAAGCGCGACCAGTACGAGATATTGAGAAACAATAAATACTTCTACTATGTAGATGCCTAACGTTAAAAGAACGATAAATAATGAAGGCATATAAATATAAAATAAACGATGGAGGCGAATTTATGAAATATTTTATCATCACAGGGACTTCACGTGGTCTTGGAGAAGCAATCTCACAAAAATTAATAAAAAAGGGTAATCATTTGTTCTGTATAGCAAGAAATGAAAATAGTAAACTAATAAATTTGGCAAATAATAATAAAGTTTCTCTGGATTATTTTTCGTTAGATCTTTTAGATACTAACCGTATTAGAGAAATGATGGAGAGTATATTTTCAAAGATAAATAATGAAGAAGTAGAATCAATTGTACTAATTAATAATGCTGCAACCGTTACTCCAATAAAACCGATAGAACTTTGTTCTGATACAGAAATACAAAATAACATTCAACTTAATTTAACAGCTCCTATCATACTAACAGCATCCTTCATTTCCTTAGCTAGCTCAATCAAAGCAAATAAACGAATAATAAATATATCCTCTGGTGCAGGGAAGAAGCCAACCTTTGGCTGGAGTAATTATAGTAGTACAAAGGCAGGAGTAGACTTATTTACAAGATCTGTTGGATTAGAACAAAAAGATAAGGATTATCCTGTTAAAGCTATCTCATTTGCTCCAGGAATTATTGATACTGAAATGCAAGCGCAAATACGAGCTACAAATAAGGAATTTTTTAAAGATATTGATCGATTTATTTCCTATAAAGAAGAGGGAAAGCTGCTATCGCCAGATGAAGCTGCAGAATATGTATTAAAACTATTAGAATTAGATGTTGAAGGTGGAGAAGTTATTGATATTAAAGATTTTATGTGATTTATAATTCATAGAGTTTAGGTTGTGGTTATGATGTTATCTGATTTACAGCTAAGAATGGTTCATGCAGATGATCAAGAAGAAGCTCGCTTATTAATTTTAGAGGGGCTTGGTGAACATTTTGGTTACATAGATGAGTCCTTAAATTCAGATATAAATAATATTAAGATTAATTTTAGTAAGCAAGGAAGCTTTTTCATTGTTGCTCAACTAAATTCTTCCATAATAGGGACAGGTGGCTTAATTCTTGAAGAAAAGGATACAGGAAGAATAGTACGTATATCAGTAAAACAAAAGTTTAGAGGACATGGAATAGGAAAAAATATCGTAGAATACTTAATAAAGTTGGCGAAGGAATATGGATATAAAAAAATAATTGTATCGACGAATTTAGACTGGGTAGAAGCAATCCATTTGTATAAAAAATGTGGTTTTTATGATTATGATCGAGATAATATTGAGGTACATATGTACTTAGAACTCTCATAAATTAACTTTCATTATATTAGTTATAAGGCATAGGACGTGCAAGTTTTGATGTGTCACAGGACGTGACGAATTTAATCGAAGGTAATTAAACTCCCTCTTACGGCGTTGAAGAGGGAGTCTTGTGGAAACCGACGATAAAATTATCTTGAATTGTTATAAATAGATTGGTAATATTAAGGTGATATAGTAATGAAAGGATAAGTATACATATGCCAACATACTTGTAATGGATAACTTAAAACTGCACACTTTTTTCTTTTTTTATTAGGGATAAGTGTACCATTTTATAGCCATCACAAGGAACGCATTACCAATGATAAAATTGTGGAAGCTCCTATAGGTGGGTTTCCTTTTTTTATTGAATAAAATTACTGTATTCCATCAATTTATTAGTGGGGTAACGTGTTCCTTTGGCATAGATCAAATAATAGAATAGAGGGAGATATAATGCCAAACAATAGTGTACAAAAAAATCGAACAATTATTTTAAGTTTGCAGCCAAGCCCATATTATAAAATATTAAATGGCTCTAAGAAGTATGAATACCGTCGAAAATTCCCTTTGGAGCCTGTTAATGCTTTTATATACGTAAGTACACCAATCAAAGAGATTAAAGGGTACATTGAATTTAGACAACCAATATTTGATAGTGTAAAGCATATCTCAGAGATAGCAGAACAGGAGAACCCAGGAGGAGCTCAAGGAATATATCAATATATGAAAGGCCTTGA
>JAENYW010000181.1 GCA_016841555.1 Tepidibacillus decaturensis | reverse complement strand
TTTCGGATGAGTCCAATTCATCATCATTTTGAGCTGTCTGGTTGGTCAGAATGGAAGGTAGTAATGGTTTTTTGGGTAGTTGGATTTATATTTGCTGGCTTTGGTATTTATTTAGAAGTGTTACATTAAGAATCAGTATGAAATGAACCTTTATATAGGGAGAAGATAGCATGACGTATCATGGAAAAAAGGTTGTTATTTTGGGTTTAGCCAAAAGTGGGACAGCGGTTGCAAAGCTATTACATCATTTAGGTGCAGAGGTAATCGTTAATGATGCCAAGGAAGAAGAAAAATGTATCGAGAAAAAAGAATTAGAGAGTTGGGGTATACACGTTATTTGTGGTGGTCATCCAGAAAATATTATTCATTCTCAAATCGATTTGGTGGTTAAAAACCCAGGAATCCCTTATTCTATTCATCCGATTATGGAAGCTAAGAGGCTTGATATTCCCATTATTACCGAGGTGGAAATTGCTTATCAGCTTGCAAAGGCACCTATTATCGGGATTACTGGTTCAAATGGGAAAACGACAACCACTACACTTATAGGAAAAATGCTTCAACAGGCTGATAAAGATGCGATTATTGCAGGGAATATAGGTACGGTAGTTAGTGAAAAAGCTTTTAAAACCACAGAAGAGCAGATTCTTGTTACAGAATTAAGCTCTTTTCAATTAAAAGGGACTATAAGCTTTAAGCCGCATATTTCTATTTTGTTAAATATATATCCTGCCCATTTAGACTATCATCAAACACTTGAAGACTATATTGCTTCGAAGGCAAATATTTTTCGGAATCAAACGGAAGAGGATTATGCTATATTAAATGCAAATTGTAAGGAATGCGTAAAGCTAAGTGAACAAATACATAGTAATATTTTTCTATTTTCCACAAGTGGATCGGTTGAAAGAGGGGCTTATATAGAGAATGGCAAGTTATTTTGGAGGAATGGGCAAAAAGCTTTAGAGGTTATATCCGTAGCTGAAATGTTTTTGAAGGGAGCGCATTTGGAAAACGCTTTAGCAGCTACAATTGCAAGTATATTAATGGGAGCTGATATGGAACCCATTCGCCAAGTGTTACGTGAATTTAAGGGTGTTGAGCATCGTTTAGAATATGTACGAAAGACAACAAATGGCGCTGTTTTTTATAATGATTCAAAAGCGACTAATCCTCAGGCGACAATGAATGCATTAACCTCCTTTAACACCCCTGTTATCCTTATTGCAGGTGGATTAGATCGTGGGATTGATTTTCATGAGCTGATTGATCCTTTTAAAAAGCATGTCAAAGCAATCGTCACCTTGGGGGAAACTTCAGAAAAATTATTGAGTGTAGCTGAATTAGCAGGGATAGAGTGGCGTTATACCGTCGATAATGTTACTGATGCAGTACATAAAGCCTATGCTATTTCAAAAGAAGGGGATGTCGTGCTATTATCCCCAGCATGTGCAAGTTGGGATATGTTTTCTTCTTTTGAAGAGAGAGGAAGCATGTTTAAGGAAGTTGTACATAAACTTAATTAGACATGATTTCAATGGTAAAGAGGTGTTTTTTTTCATGAAGCAAACTCGATCTAACCCTGATATGTGGATCATATCATCAACACTAATGCTGTTAGGTATAGGGGTAGTTATGGTATATAGCTCAAGTGCAGTATTAGCCTATCGTGAAATGGGCGATTGGTATTTTTATGCAAAACGACAATTGTTTTTTGCTGTCTTGGGTGTCGCCGCGCTGTTTTTTATGCTACAGATTGATTATTGGGTTTGGAAAAAGTGGGCAAAGCTTGGACTGATTGGCTGTTTCTTTCTGTTAATTTTAGTGTTAATTCCAGGAGTTGGTCTAACACGTGGAGGAGCTTCAAGCTGGTTAGGTGTTGGTGCATTTAGCATTCAACCCTCCGAATTTATTAAATTGGCGATGATTATTTTCTTAGCTAAGATGTTTTCAGAACGTCAAAAGGAAATGATGTCCTTTAAACAAGGGTTAATTCCGCCACTTACTATCCTAGGCTTGGCTTTAGCTCTAATTATGCTACAGCCAGATTTAGGAACGGGAACAGTCTTAGCAGGAACTGTTATCTTGATGATTTATATAGCAGGTGCAAGATTGATGCATCTGACTAGTTTAATGCTTGTTGGTGTTATTGGCTTTACTGGATTAATTTTAGCTGCGCCATATCGTATTCAAAGGATTTTGGGATTTTTGGATCCCTGGCAGGATCCATTGGGTGCAGGGTATCAGTTAATACAGTCCCTTTATGCAATAGGTCCAGGTGGATTAATGGGACTAGGCTTAGGAATGAGTAGACAAAAGCACCTTTATGTACCCGAACCACATACTGACTTTATTTTTTCTATTTTAGCAGAAGAATTAGGCTTTATTGGTGGTGCAACTGTATTATTATTATTTCTAATCATACTATGGCGCGGATTTCGCACAGCCATAACTGCTCCTGATTTATTTGGAAGCTTTTTAGCCGTAGGGATTGTCGGAATGATAGCAATTCAGGTTATCATTAATATTGGCGTGGTAACTGGAATGTTCCCTGTAACGGGAATCACTTTACCACTATTAAGTGCTGGTGGGTCTTCTTTAACCTTAACTTTAACTGGGTTAGGAATTCTATTAAATATTTCGCGGTATTCGCGTTAATGTGGTGATAAAATGAAAAAGAGATTGTTCAAAAGAAAAATATAGCCTTTGTATCGATAGAGATTGCTGGTGGATGGAAGAACAGGGGGCGACGAGGATGATAAGAGAAAAGGAATTGACTGGAGAAGTTCTTCTTTCCCATATTGAGGACATGATAAAGGATCAAAAACGTTATGCGGATGCTGCAGAGAAAATCGGACAACCTAAAGCAGCTAATCATTTATATAAGGAAGTAAAAAAACTTATTAGAGGTGAGAGGTGAAAATAGAAGAAATCGACGAATCGTCGATATCAACAAAAATCTCACTTCCCATATCCCACTTCTCACTTCTAGTACGTAGGTTTAGGGGGAATATCAGTTGAAGGAATGGATTCAAGCATTAAGCAAATATAATATTGGTATCGTACATCAAAACGAAGCCTTATCAAAACATACGACATGGAAAATAGGTGGGCCAGCAGATGCTTTTATTGAACTTAGCACGATAGAAGGACTAAGAAAAACGCTTTCTATTCTTAATCAATATAAAGTTCCTTGGCACGTCTTAGGAAAGGGGTCAAATCTCCTTGTCTCCGATAAAGGATATAGAGGAGCAGTTATTTATTTAAAAGAGGAGTTTAGTAGAATCTCTGTAAATGATACATTCGTTCGTGTTGGTTCAGGCTTTTCTTTCATACGTTTGGCAAATTTAGCAGCTAAAAATGGTTTAACAGGTCTTGAATTTGCAGGTGGGATTCCAGGAACAGTTGGCGGTGCCATGTACATGAATGCTGGAGCTCATGGTTCAGATATATCTAAGGTATTAGTTGAAGGAGAAGTATTAAAGGAGAATGGTCTGCTTGAGACTTGGAAGGTACAAGACTTCCAATTTCGCTATCGAACATCACGCTTACATAAGGAGAAGGGAATTATCCTTTCGGGATTATTTCAATTAGAGGTTGGAGAACGCAAAAAAATAGCAGAAGACATGGCTAACTTTAAAGATCGCAGAAGAAAGACTCAGCCATATCAACAGCCATGCTCAGGAAGTGTTTTTAAGAATCCTAAAGACAATTATGCGGGAAGGTTAATTGAATCCTTGGGTTTAAAAGGTTTTCGTATAGGCGATGCTCAAATTTCTACCACACATGCTAATTTTATTGTTAATGTAGGTCAGGCGAAGGCCAAAGATGTTTTAGAATTAATCGATTATGTAAAAAGACAAGTATATAAAGCGTATACTATAGATTTGGTACCAGAAGTAGAGCTGTTTGGTGAAAGGTGAATTCCTGGTTAACTCCATCCACGACTGGAGAATATGACATAGGAGAAAGAAATTGGTATTGAAATTAAACAAGACAATGATATAATTATCATGATATGAGCGGCATTGTAAATGCCGCTTTCCTCTTCATATTCTTATCTGCATATGTTAAAGGTTAGCGATTTAGTTTTAGTATTTTGGAGAGAAGGAAGTCTATGAATACAGCGCAAACTATTCCATCATATAAAAGACGGAATGATAAGCATAGAACAAATAAAAAACTCTTGAATAGGCTGTTTTTATTTTTTATATTGATAGCAATCATTGCTTATTTAAAATCTCCTATTAGTAAAGTAACAGAGATAGAAATCACGGGAGAAAACCTTCTATTGACAAAAGATATATATGACAAAGCTAACATTCAACAAAATATGCAATATTTTTTTATAAAAACTTCTACTTTGGAAGAAAAATTGTTAGAATTAAGAGAGGTTAACAAAGTAAAGGTATCAAAAGAATTTCCCGGAAAATTAAAAATAGAAATTACAGAGTTCAAACCTATTGCTGTTTTGTTACTAAAAAGTGAAAATATCGTTCCTTTATTAGAAAATGGTTTTTTACTAGAGAATAATAGCCAATATTTCAATCTACCACTAATCACCAAATGGCAGGATGAAGAATTACTACCTATTTTAGCTGAACAATTGAAGGGGATTGAACCTGATGTGTTCGAACAAATTTCAGAAATTCAACAGAATCCTCAAGCTTCCAATCAGCACCGGGTCCTTATTTTTACTAAGGAAGGGTACAAAATACATACATCATTAGACTATCTCAGTAAGAAGTTAAATCTATATCCTACTATTATAGATAATTTAAGTGAAAAGGAATCTAATATAGGAGAACTTTATCTTTTAGAATCAATGAGATTTGAAGAATATGATGATGAAGGAGGTAATTTGAATCAAGACGGCACAGAATCACAATAGGTAAAAAGTCTTAGTATAGGTAAAATGGTTCAAAATATCATTTTATTTTAAAAAAAAACAGAAAAAAAAAAGGGTAAGAATAAATTATGTTGAATAATTAGACAGAAGGTTTATAATTATATGCATTATAGATGAAATACTAGATTAATAAGGGGGGTGCCATAGTTGAGCAACAACGACGTTATAGTCAGTTTAGACATCGGTACGTCCAAGATTCGGGTAATCATTGGCGAAGTAAATAATGGAGCATTGAACATAATTGGCGTTGGTTCAGCTGATTCATTTGGAATAAAAAAAGGAGCAATTGTAGATATTGATCAAACCGTAGATGCCATTCGAAATGCAGTAGATCATGCAGAAAGGATGGTAGGAATTACAATTGACCGAGTTTTTGTTGGAATCTCCGGAAATCATATAGATTTACAGAACAGCCATGGTGTAGTGGCTGTTTCAAGTGAGGATAAAGAGATTAATGAATTAGATATAGAACGAGTGCTTCAAGCGTCAAGAGTAATCGCTTTACCTCCAGAAAAAGAGATTATCGATGTGGTTCCAAAAGAATTTATTGTTGATGGGCTAAGTGGTATCCATGATCCAAGAGGAATGATTGGTGTTAGGCTTGAAGTAGAAGCAACCATAATAACTGGATCAAAAACAATTATTCATAATTTAGTTCGTACGATTGAGAAATCTGAATTAGAAATTGCAGGTTTTATTTTAATGCCACTAGCAGCTAGTAAAATTGCCCTTTCTAATGATGAAAAGAATCTTGGAGTAGTTTTAGTAGATATAGGAAAAGGTGTATCCACCATTTCTATTTTCGAGCATGGTAACTTAGAAAAAACTACTGTTTTACCTATTGGTGGTGAGTACATTACGAATGATATTTCAATAGGCTTAAGGACTGAAGGAGATACAGCAGAAAAAGTGAAATTGAAATTTGGAATGGCTAGCCTTGAAGAAGCATGTGATGATGTGAAATTCAAGGTATCAAGGATTGGTAGTAATGTAGAAAAAGAATTTTCTCAAAAGGATTTAGCCCATATTATTGAACCTAGAGTAAGAGAGATGTTTCAGCTAATTCAAGAAGAAGTATATCGTTTAGGATATACAAAGGAGATAGCTGGTGGCTTCGTTTTAACTGGTGGTGTTATGGGGCTTAATGGAATTTTAACTGTTGCTCAAGAAGAATTATTACCTTCAGCTAGAACAGCAATTCCTAATTTTATTGGTGTTAAAGATGCTTCTTTTACAAATGGAGTAGGGGTTATTCAATATGCTTCAAAGCATATATTAAAAGGAAGTAAACGACAATCAATATCTTCAAGCAGAGCGAATCAAAAATCGAAAGGCTTAAATATATTTGAACGTATTAGAAATTGGTTTAGTGAATTCATTTAATATAACGGGTTTCTTTCGATATTAGTGAGGGGGATAAATATGTTAGAATTTGATTTGGACATGGAGCAATTTGCCCAAA
>JAENYW010000180.1 GCA_016841555.1 Tepidibacillus decaturensis | reverse complement strand
CCTCCTAATGTCGTATTCTCTATTAATTTAATCTCAACGCTTTTCGTGCCATCTGTACTTATCGTTAACAAATCCAACTGTATCCTTACTCTATTCGTCTTTCCTTGATAGGTAGATTTATTGCGAATGGTAAGTATCGCTACTTCCGTCGTAATACTTGATTTTGTCCCTGAAATGGTATTTCTGGTATTAAGCGCTGAAGTACCAAACCCTTCAACAAAACCCATCCCACAACAGGATTGAAGTATGATATTGGTATTATTTGTCGTGTTTTCTGCTTCTGCCATGAGAGGAAGGGTTGGATTAAATATATGAGGATCTGTACTTGTATTGGCATATTGAATGGAATGAGCAATAATTAAATCGCCAGTCGATGGATCCTCTATTGTAAAAGCAATATAGCCAAATCCTAACCACTGATAGTCAATTCCATATACATTACCCAATGTAGGATCTAATGTAACGCCACTTACTCCTGTTCCATCAAATTTATCACCATTCCAATTGGTTTGAGGAGTCCAATAATCTGTTCCATTTTGTCTTCGTAAAATTCCAAACGAAGTCCCATTATAACCAAAAAATAGCCCATCTGTATTATCACCAGTTCCGATAATTTGCGTACTTCCTGCCACTCCAGTAGTAAATATGGCAGTAAATCGAACTAACGCTCCCATTCCTGGACTATAGCGTAATGCATTTATTGTTTCGATTTTTGCCGATGAATTGGTTGTTGCTGTAGTTTGTAATACTGCCTTCCCATTTGATTGTGTGATACTACCGCTTCCTGTAGTAGATGAAGTGATCAAGTCTGCATTAATATTATAATTAAAGGACCACCCTGCCTTTGGTTCCATTTGAGCAACACGTAGCTCCTTGAAGGCAGTAGTATTAAAATTCTTCAAATGTCCATTTATATCATATAATTGTGTGTTTAAGTCCCCATTTGCACTAGATGTTAAGGAAATTGGGGTGCCGTTATTTGATCCATGAATTAATGGCTTTAATTGGTTAGGGTCATCATTAAATATTTTAGTTCCCATTCACTCCACCTCCGAACTGATTTCTAAGCTATTGAAACGTTTTATCATTCATTTCCAAAGCTCTGTGCCTGATAATACACATCAATCGTTGCTGAGTGATTAAGCTGAGTGGATCGATAAGCAATACGAAGATATCTGACAAAACGTGTCGGAGTTAGTATTCTAAAGCCTTTCGGCTCAATTTCCATTTCAGGAAGGTCAATTTGAAAATGAATATTATCTGGACTGTCTTGAAGCTGGACAGTTACTTTATTAACTGTACTCCTATTCCTTACAATAAAAGAAGTGGCTATATTTTTAGCAACATCAAAGGATGACGCATATTGAAAAAGGTTCGCTGTTGTCAAATTATTTATTATTACCTCTTTAAATAAAAAGGGAGTAACTACAAATTCACCTGAGATAATCAAGCGCCCTTTCGAATCGGTTAATATCGGAATAATATGCTTTCCATCTGTACCAAAAATCTGTACCTTTTCAATGTGCTCTTTATCTTCATCACAGGAACAATCGCTATCATAATGATCCATTGACACCTGCTTCAGATTTTCGTTTATATCCTCTATCTCTTCTTCTTTTAATACATCAACACTTGTTTTAATCTGATTATCTATTCCTATATTTGTCTTCATTGCATCTAGATGTAACTCTTCATTAATGCCTGTATTGATCAAATTCTCCGATTGGAATATATTATCCTTTTTGATAGGAATTGGTTTTATAAAGTAGGAAGAACTACTCTTCTTTTTTTTGTTTTTTTTAGAGATAATTTGTTTTTTTGGCTTCACCAAGGGAGCCTTTTTTTTTGTGCTTGATTTTTTATATGTTCTTACATATTTTACCTGTTTCACCTCAACACTCCCTTGTATCTTGCGAAAAAATTTGGTCTAACATAATATACTCTACTATCATCATTTTTGCGTATAAAAACCCATATTTTAGGCACTAAAACAGTGATAATGCCTATTATCTATCAATAACAATCACTATTTCGTCACATATCATATAAGAAAATCCTTACAGGATAGAGGTGAATACAATGCCCAAAGATATAACAAATATTGAAAATAACCACTTAACACCAGCATTAAAATCCCGATTACTTCAAGCCTTAGAGCCAACCGATAAGCCACAATCGAAAAAAAAACAAAGAAAAAACCCACCCTCCATACCAATGGTTGAGATAAAGCAGCTATTAGAAAAGATGAAAACAGATGCAATTAAGCTACAATCTATCTTAATAACAAAAGAGGATAGAAAGGAACTTCAATTAGCGGTTGATTTTCTCGAAGCACGTATTCATAACACAATGAAAGCAACCTTAGGGAATTTAGAATTTTATCAAAAAGAAGGATGGAAGAAATTAATAAAGGAAGAAAAGGAGCAGGAATGATGGAGAAGATAACAATAGAAAAAGAAATTCACACGCTTAAAGCTACCCTCCTCGAATCGATAAAGCATTGGAGAATAGGGAATGATCTCATTGGTTATGAAACATTCATAACCTCCATCGAACATCTCGAGCTTATAATAAATAGATTGGAAAAATCATCAAATAAAATAATTCATGCTCAATGGAATGATTTGCTCCTTATACTGCAAAGACTTCATCAATTAATTCAGCAGCAGGATGTTATTGGGATAACGGATGTCCTAGAATTTAATATCCTCCCTTTTATTCAGGAATGGGAAGAGGATGTGAAAGTAGATGCAAAATAAGAAAACAGTAATAGAAGCTACATTTAAAAAAAACCTTCAATATCTTCCTATTCTTCTTCAACAACGAATCAGTAAGATTAACATGGAAGATATCTGGAATAAGGTTAACGTCATCTCTTCTGAACATGGACATCCTGTATGTATCTATAATGATGGTAATAAGAAATATCATATTAATAGTATAAAGCCTGTAAAAGAAGCTAAAAATTGGTATAGCCATCTTTCACTAGAAGATGCAAGTGCGCTTTTTATATACGGTTCTGGCTTTGGTTATCCCTTATTTGAAATAGTAAGAAAAAAACAGCCCAATACGATTGTGATTGTTTTTGAACAAGATATCGCTATTTTTGCAGCAATGCTTCATTATTTTGATTTTGAACCCATTTTCAAAACACAGAAGTTCAGGTTTTTCGTAGGAAATCCATTAGATTTTGCCGAGGAATTTCAGCAATTGTTTTTTTCAGATGTATTTCTTTATACTACTGCACCATTTATTGCTTTTACACCAACTGCTCAAAGGAATTTAAAAAAGGAATATTTAACTATTCATACCTATGTTTTTCATGAATTAAGCTTAAATGTTTTCTATCTAGGAAATGATCACTATGACACCTTACTTGGATTTCATAATCTCATCGATAATGTAAAGGAAATCATCGATAACCCTTATTTAAATACATTAAAGGATAAATATAAAAATATACCTGCCTTCATCATTTCCAATGGACCATCCCTAGATAAAAATATAAATGAACTGAAGAAAATAAACGGAAAGGGCATTATTATAAGTACCGAATCCACCATCGTCCCATTAATGAAAAATGGTATCAAACCAGATATTCTCAGCGTCGTAGAACGAGTTAAAATAGCCTATACCTTTCACTTTAAGGATAGAAACTATCCTGAAGATCTTTCATTACTTGCACTTGCAGTCATCGATAAGCATATTTTCCCCTCCTTTACCGGCCCAAAAATCCCTATCTTTCGTAATACGGAATCGATTAATCGCTGGATGAATAAATTTCTTGGAAATGAAAGCAGTGAGCTTGATGCAGGGGCAAATGTCTCCCATCTTGCCTTTGAAATAGCAGTATACCTTGGTGCCAACCCAATTATATTTGTAGGACAGGATTTTGCCTTCAGTCCAGATGGTTTTACACACAGTAAAGACGCTGCTTATCAAGAGAAGGGAAAGGATTATATCAATAAAATAAAATCAAGACCTGTCGTCCATGTCGAGGGGAATGACGGAAAGCTTATTCCCTCCACCCAGCTATGGCTAGATTTTAAACAGGGATTGGAACGAAAAATTGCCACACATTCATCTCAAGTAAAGGTGATTAATGCAACAGAAGGCGGTGCAAAAATAAAAGGAACAACCAATAAAACATTAAAAGATACTATACAGGATTACTGCAAGGCACCTATCCAATATCAGGTTCATCAGCTAATTAATGATGATAAAAAAGAAATTGATAGAAAAAAAAGAAGAGAAAAGCTCATACATTTTGTTCATGAATTAGACCAGTATGCAGAAAAATTTCACAAGCTTTCTCAATTAGCCATCAAGGGACGCTTAAGAACAAAGAAAATGCTGGAATTAACCAAAATTAATCAATTGGACGATAGAACAATAGCCATATTGGAAAAAGGATACGAGGATAATTTTATTGACTTAAAAAAATTTATGAACAATAACCTATACTTGGTATTCCTACAGCAGGTACTCCTTATTGGCTTTCATAAAATGAATCGTCTTGGTGTAATCAATTCTATAGAAAGAATAAAAAAGGTTTTTCAGATTCATGATGAATTATTTCAACAATTAAATCTCGTATCACAAAGTGTAATGAACCATTTTGAATTTGCTGCTGAAAAACTAGAGACTTCTTTTCATATCAAAAAGCAATGAAAATGTTCATGTGTTGTTCACCATAGAAAATCAATATTTTGTACTGAAAGGAGAATACACTTGTCTTTTCTTCAAGAATTAGAAGAAAACCTAAAGCGCTTAGAAAATGATCCAAATAACGTTGCTATTTTACAGGATATAGGGGTAACCCTCTATCGGTTAGAAGACTTCCATACGGCAACTAAATTTTTTCAAAAAGCACTTGAGCAAGAGCCAGAGAATAACATACTCATACAAAGAATTGGGGATTGTTATTTTCAATTAGGTGAATATAATCAAGCGTTGGTTATGTATCAATCAATGATTAAAAAGTAACCTCGTAGAAACACAATGACACACAAAAAAAGGAGTCGGTTTTCGACTCCTTTTTTCTGTAAGCCCCTATACTTGACCTTGATACCAAACAGATAATGTTGTAGCTGCAGCACCTTGTGCAGCTAAACGAGTATATTTACTAAATCGAGTGCTCATTAAGATAGTTAACGCGCTTGCTGTTAATGTTCTTGTAACTGTATCGTCATCTAACCAATCTGTAGCATTTGGACTTACTTGCAGCTTAACATTTGCAGTTGCTGTTCCACCTTTTACTAGAAAACTGAATTGACTTAACGTAATCACTGTTTGAGTTATTCCATATAATAAAGATGTTGCCACTACTCCTAATGTTGTAGCAGTATCCAGTGTTGCTCGGTCTGCCAAGGTCATCTGTAGTACTGTAGCAGAGGTTTGATGCATCGTTACATGTAAATTACTAGCTGATGTTTGAAAGACTTGTGCTTGTAATAATGTATAATTCGCAGTGTTCCTTGCCGTTACAAATAAGTTATTGTGATTGGTCTGATTTGCTGTTGTCTGTAAAAGTGTTGCTGTTCCTTGATTTGCTGTTGTCTGTAAAAGTGTTGCCGTTCCTTGATTTGCTGTCATCTGTAAATCTGCTGCTGTTGTTTGGGTAGGTTCCATCTTTAAACTAGCTGGTGCTGTTTGGTTTGCTGTCATCTGTAAAAGTGTTGCCGTTCCTTGATTTGCTGTCATCTGCAAATCTGCTGCTGTTGTTTGGGTAGGCTCAACCTTTAAGTTTGATGCCGTCGGCTGGAAGACTCTCGCAAAAAACTGACTATCTGTATCTGTAAATACCTTCATTCCCATATTTTTCTCACTCCCTTCATCATTTTCTTTAATAGCTTACGAATTAGCTATTTTTCTTGCCTGTGCACTTGTGTATAATATAAACCCTTTTTTATTTTTTTTGCCTATATATCTTCAATTATCCCATTGTTTTTCCCTAACACACCTGTTTATTTCTATTCATATAGTATTGTAATGGAAAGAAAGGGGGCATAGTTTGTGTCAAAGGAAAAGCAACCTGTTTTAAGCCTATGTATCATTACAAAAAATGAAGAAAAACACTTACCTACCTGTCTAAGCAATATTAAGGAGCTAGTAGATGAAATAATTGTAATAGATACAGGATCAACTGATAAAACAGTAGCCATCGCGAAGGAAGCAGGTGCGAGGGTATATAAAAGAAAATGGAACAATGATTTTAGTGCAGCAAGAAATGCCGCCATCGAAAAAGCAAAGGGGAAGTGGATTCTCTTTCTTGATGCAGATGAAAGCCTTTCATCAACAGATGCGGAAAAAATAGAACAGCTACTAAGCGATCCAATGGCAGAAGGATATCTGTTTTACAGTGAAACACAGCTATTTGATCAGCAATCATCTACACCTGTCCAATCCCTTCGCCTATTTCGAAATCGCAAGGAGTATCGCTATCAGCATAAGGTTTTTGAACGGATCCCTGAAGAAATTATCACAAAT
>JAENYW010000179.1 GCA_016841555.1 Tepidibacillus decaturensis | reverse complement strand
TGTTTAAAGCTTTCGCTGTTTTACGAATCACATCATAATCTTTATCTTCCATTGAGAAGTAACCATTAATTTTTAATTCTTCAAATAAAGTAGGGTTGTTATAATTTAAGTAGAAGCTCTTAATCTTTTCCACTAAATCAGCTGGTAGATCTCCACGATAGGCTAATGGACTACTTGGAATAGGGTCTGATTTTGCAATAATTTTAACGTCGCTCTCTTTTACTAAATCCTCTGTAATCATCCGTGTTAAAATTGATGATGCACAAGCTGCTCCATCTGCATCTCCTTTTGAAATTGCTAGGATAGAGGCATCATGTCCACCTGAGAAGGATAAATTACCAAAAAAGGAGGTTAATTCATCATTGTTTATTCCAAGGGTATTTACAAGTAAAGCACGAGGAAATAGGTGACCTGATGTAGAAGCAGGATCAACAAAGAGGAATTTTTCCCCTTTTAAATCTTCCAGTTTTTCCGCTGTTGAGTCAGCTGGAGCAATAATGTAGCTTTGGTAGGTTGCTTTTTCTTTACTTTTAGCACCAACTGCAAAGGCTTGGGCATTACTTCTTTCATTTGCAATAATATAGGAAAACGGTCCAAACTGTGCAATGTCTAATTTTTTAGCTCGCATCGCTTCAATTGTGGCTGTATAATCTGAACCAACAAAAAGCTCAACCTTGATTCCTAGTTCTTTTTCCATATCTTCCACAAGCTCTTTCATTCTACGGGAAACCGTTTCTTGATCTTCACCTGGAATAGAGCCTATTCTTAATACTTCTGGCCAATCAGACTTTTCATTAACTTTTGATTCATCATTATTCTTTTCTGCTTCTTCTGCTTGCTTAGATGATGATGTTGTTGATTCTGTAGAAACTGTTTGTGTATTGCTACAAGCTGTTAAAAATACCATCGCTAATAACATAATAGCTACAAAGCCTTTTACCCATCGATTAATAAAAACATGATTAAGCATAAAATATAACCTCCAGTATTATCAGTAATTTTTTATTTTTCGAATTCTACAGATACCTGACAAAGATCTCCACGATATTTTGCCGAAGTATATTCAATCATTTCCATCTTCTCATTTCTCATAATGCTATCAATCGTTAATAGATTCATAGTAGGTGAAATGTTTAAAAAAGCTGCTTCTTTTCCTGTAGGATAGGTTGTTTTAAAGGATGAAGAAATACGATGTAAACGAAATCCATAAACATCCTCTATTAATTCATATAAGGAGTGAATAGAATTCATATGCTTAAAAAAATTAGGTAAATATCGCCTATTTAGCCAAGTGACATTATAGGATAATGGTGTTTCATCCACATAACGCAGAATCTCTAAGTGAATTACCTTTTCTCCTTTTTCTAAATGTAAAGCTTTACTAATATGAAAGGGTGCTTCACTAATACTTTGTTTGATGATGTTCATTGAAGGGGTTCTTCCTAAACTAGTAATTACGTCGGAATATTTCATATTTGGTGTGATTGTATAGTGAATCGTCAATGGTTTTTCACTTACAAAATGACCCTTTCCTTGATGAGAATATATTAATCCAATTTTTTCAAGAAGATTAAGAGCATGTCTAATCGTATAACGATTTTCAGAAAAACGTCTGCTCAAATCAGACTCTGAAGCTAATCTTTCTCCTGGATCATAAATACCATTTTCTATCTCAGATTGCAAAACATTTGCAATAATCTGATATCTAGGAATAAGGTTATCTTGTTGAGATTCCTGCTGCATTTCAAATCACCTCCTCTAGAATTTAATATGTAACTGTACCTTTTCAATTAAAGAGTAACTTGTTTACATGTTCGAGGTGTAAACAAAGTTTTAAGATTCTATTAATAATGACAATACTCTATTAATAATTTATATTTTTTTATAAAAAGGTCTCCAATATGGAGACCTTTAAAATAGGCGCCCCCTAAAATAAATCTATGCTAGCACCTTACGTTGTTCATAGCTTATCTGAAAAATTTCACTTCCATTGATAAATACTTTCTCAATTACTGGACGTTGTTCAAATTGATTCACTAAAAGAATATCTGCTACTTTTCCTACCTCTAGAGAACCAGTTTCTTGAGCAATGCCCAGTGCTTTAGCTGGATTTAATGAAACCATCTTAACTACCTCATTCATAGCATAGCCTAAATAATATAAAGAGAAGATGGATTGAAGCAGGGATGGAGGATAATAATCTGAACAAAGAATATCGACAACCCCTTCTTTAATGGCTTCCAAAGCGGAGAGGTTATTGCTATGAGAACGACCAAGAAGTACGTTTGGCGCTCCCATTAATACATAAAGTCCCCTTTTCTTCGCTTCTAAGGCTACCTCCATATCAACAGGAAATTCACTGATTCTTGCCTGCCATTCCTCTACAAAATCTAATTTTTCAATAGAATCATCATCATGAGAGGCTAAAGGAATACCATAGTTTTTTGCCATTTCAGCTAAACTATTTAGTTCTTCAACCCCTACTTTCGGCATTTTCTTAAGGTCTTCAAGATGTTTCTTTACCTCATCCTCGGACATATTTTGTCTGGCCATAATAAACTTCTTTTGAAACTCCATATTTCGATACTGTCCCTGTCCAGGAGTATGATCCATAAAGGATATTTGATCAATTTCTTTATTTGCTATCATATCTTTCACATAAGGTACTGCATGAAGATTAGTAATTTCAAAACGAAGATGAATCCTGTGGTGAATTAATGGTCTTTCTTGAGATAGCTGACGAATGCTATTCACCAATTGCTGAACTACGTCGTTTCTCCGCATCGTATTTTTTGATCGTTCTCCAAACATTCCTAATGAGTGATAAATAGTGGTTATTCCTTGACTAATTAACTTTCTCTCTAGCTCATAAAATGAGAGAGTAATAGGAAATTGACTCGTAGGACGAGGCTGCATTTCCGATTCAATCGCATCACTGTGGGTATCTATGATCCCTGGAAGAATCCAACGACCATTTGCATCAATATCATCCTCACCATATGTATCCATGGTAGATGTCTGTTTAATTTCTGAAATCACTCCATTTTCGATCGTTATTGTTCCGTTTTCAATAACACCTTCTGGAGTAACAAGCTTCCCACCATAAATCCTTTGTATCCCATTCATCAATTTTAAATATACCTCCTCTTCTAGAGGTGGGAAGTGAGAAAACTTCTATTCTCACTTCTGACCTCTCACCTCTAGTACGTTGTTATGATCTTCTCGCTTTATCGAACGAAGATCATAAATGTTATCTGCTACCTGCTCCATCATATCCCAATCATGAAAGACACCAATCATCGTTGTTCCTTGTTCTTTCATTTCCTTTAAAATAGCTAGAACACTTTGCTTCGTATCATTGTCCAAGGAAGCAGTGGGTTCATCTAAGATGAGTAAACGAGGACGAACAATAAAAGCCTTTGCTAGATTAATCCGTTGTCTTTCTCCTCCGCTAAATGTTGCAGGAAAACCATTCCAAAGCTCTTCTGGAATAAGTAATCTCTCTAATAGCTTACGAGCAGCACTTCTTGCATCCTCTAGCGAATACCCAAATGGAAGAAGAGGTTCTGCTACCACATCAAGAGCTGAAACCCTAGGAATTACTTTTAAAAACTGAGTGACATAGCCGATTTCATTCTTACGTAAATGAATCATCTGTCTTTCTGTCGCAGTAGACAAATCTATCTCTCCGTATCGAAGAGACTTGTACCATATATTACCTGATGTCGTTATATAGGTACGATAAATACACTTCAAGATAGATGATTTACCAATTCCACTTGGACCAGCAATCCCCATAAAGGTTCCTTCTGGCACATGAAAGGTGATATCGTGAAAAGGTGTTACACTTAATTCATTTGCTAAAGCCATATTAAACGTTTTAGTTAAAGCTTCTACACGTAAAATAGGGATCCCCTCCCAGTATTCATTATTTTTGAAAAGCTAAAAACGAACGTGAATCAGTCCGATTACAGTAATGAATGAACTAATAGCTGTGTATAAGGATGCTGCGGGTCCTCCAATATTTGATCCGTTAATCCCTTCTCAACAACTAACCCTTGACGAAGTACCATTGTTCTATCTGCTAGCATACGAATAACCCCTAAATCATGGGATACGACAATCATTGCAACGTTAAGCTCTCGTTGAAGACTACGAATTAAATCAAGTACCTTTGCTTGTACGGATAAATCAAGACCTGTTGTAACTTCATCTAATAGCAATAAAGGTGGATTGTTAGCCAACGCCTTGGATATTTGCACCCTTTGCTGCATACCTCCACTAAAATTTTTAGGAGGTTCATCCATTCTAGATATTGGTATTTCTACTTTATCTAATAGCTCACTAGCTCTTTCTCTTATTTTACCAACATGGAAATTATCTGCGGCTATTAACTTCTCCGCGATGTTTCCAGAGCTAGAGAACGTCATTCTTAAACCTAGATATGGATTCTGATAAACCATGCCCATCACGTGGTTGCGAATGTAACGTTTTTGTTGTGCTGATGCATTAAAAATATTGATTTTACCTTTATTATAGGTCGATACCGTCATGCTTCCGTTGGTAACCTCTTCATCAAGGAAAAGACTACGAATCATCGTACTTTTACCTGAGCCACTCTCTCCTACAACACCAAGAATCTCTCCTGGATACAATTCAAAATCTATATCTCTAACAGCCCATATACTACCGCAATGCTTACAACGATTTCCTTCCTTTTCTTCATGTGATGGAGTACTACAATATTCACAGCCAGATCCAAATTGTTTACTTAATCCCTTTACCGTGACTAACGGGATTTCTTTTTCTATCGATTCAGTCATTCCTTTTGACATTTGTAATGGTTCAATTGCCATGGCTTACCTCCGTTCCCCTTTGCTCTTTCTGGCGTTTTTTACAATAAGCAGTATCAGAGCATTGATATAGTTTTTCCCCTGTCCTTTCATCTGTTATTTCATCTAAAAAGGTATGTGTACTACCACAATGACGACAAGCCTTTCCTGTAAAGCTCTCTACTTCAAAGGGATAATCTTCAAAATGTAGTGAAACGACATCTGTATATGGTGGAATAGCATATATTTTTTTCTCACGACCAGCTCCATATAAAGAAAGATAATTTGCTTGGTGAATTTTTGGATTATCCCAGCGTGGAATTGGACTTGGTGCCATCAAATAGCGTTGCTGTACCATCACTGGATAATCTGCTCCTATGGTAATATTTCCCCATTTAACGATATTCTCATATAATTGTAGCCATTTGGCACTGTAATCCATTTCAGCATGCTGACGACGTGTTACCTCTTCACTAGGCTCTACCCGACGTAAGGGTTCTGGCTGAGGAACCTGTAAAATTAATATTTGATCTTCTCGTAGGGTTTCCTCAGGAATACGATGTCGTGTTTGAATTAATGTAGCTTCTCCTGTCTCCTCCGTAGTAGTTACCCCTGTTGTCTCCATCACTAAGCGACGAATACTAACTGCATTAACACTGTCATCATTTCCTTGATCAATAACCTTTAAGCAATCCTTCTTACCTATTAATGATAAAGTAAGCTGTAATCCACCTGTTCCCCAGCCTCGACCAATCGGTAATTCCCTAGAGGCAAATGGAACCTGATAGCCTGGAATTGCCACAGCCTTTAATGTCTTACGACGTATTTCACGTTTTGAACCTTCATCTAAAAAAGCAAAATTGTAATTCGTTGTCTCAAACCATCTATTTTCCGCTGTCTGCAACCAGTTCAACCTCCTTTTCACTATTCTGCTTTTTATCAATTGTTTTACGTATGCGATCCAAAGAGGATTGGAACGTAATGTAATGAGGAAGCTTTAAATGAGAAACAAAGCCAGAAGATTCAACACTATCAATATGCGTTAATACAAACTCTTCATCCTGAGCTGGTGCGTTTCCATCTGTATCCAAGCTTCGTTCAAGAATAGCCATCGAAATTGCTTTCAGCTCATTCTGACCGATTGTTAATCCGTAACCAAGCATAAATTCAACGTTTCCTGTTTTTTTGTTTTGAGTAAAGGAGTTAATTGTCTCTACTTCTGTCATCATCACTTCACCTATATAAACAGCATCCTCTTCATCCTCGCCATAAGGATATGGAATATAAATAGAAGAATAACCAACTCGTAGCTCTCCAATCGTCGGATGAACAGCACCGTATCCTCGCATACTACTGTAAGCTAAAGCAACCATAGCGCCTGTTTCCCCTCTAGCTAAGGTTTGTAGCCTTGCGGAGCGATTTGTTGGAAAGGTAACTTTTTCTCGGGTAATATCATAAGGTACCTCTTCTTCCTGCACCTCAACCTTTGCCATCAGTTCCTGCTCTCGCAAAATATCCGTAACTTTTTTCAACGTTAACTCCTGTTTTATGTTTTCTACTGAATCTAAATGCTCTTCAAGAAAATCAAAAAATGCATGTTGTCCTTCATTACGCAAATCGAAATTTAGCAAACGATGTGTATAATCATAGGTTGGGCCAAGCATTTGCCCACCTGGTATATCACGAAAT
>JAENYW010000178.1 GCA_016841555.1 Tepidibacillus decaturensis | reverse complement strand
GAAAGGAATGATATATGAGATCATCTTTATCCTCCAATATTGTTTTGCCTTTAGTTTGGCCGATTTATGTTTTTCTTATCATTATCTTATTTCTTACATAAAAATCTGATCCCATTCTCCTTTTTTCTCTAGCATGTGTTTTGCATATTTTTGCGCACCCTCTAAGCTATGGCTTTGTGCATTTCCACATTGAATCTCATTACTTGCAGGAACCTCTGTTGCATTTAAAACATCCTTCAATGTTTTTTCCATCACAGTAAAAATTTCTTCCTTATTTTCATGGTTTAATACCGTTAAGTAAAAGCCAGTTTGACAGCCCATTGGACTAACATCCACCACATTGCCTAAATGATTACGAATAAATTCAGCTAGCATATGCTCCAATGAATGAAGCGCAGGCATTTCCATAAATCCTTCATTAGGCTGACAAAAGCGAACATCATATTTATGGATCTCATCTCCATGCTCCCCTTTTATTACACTGACTAAGCGAATATATGGTGCTTTTACCTTCGTATGATCAAGATTAAAACTCTCTACGTTCATTTTATTTGCCATTGATACCCATCTCCTTTACCATATGTATGACTAAATTAGCGGAATTCACAGATGCTATTTCAAGAAATTGATCATAGGATACTTTTGCATCATTGCCTGCAATGTCTGACAAGGATCGAATAATAACAAAAGGAATCTCAAATTGGGTGCAAACCTGCGCGATTGCTGTTGCCTCCATCTCAGCCGCATAAAGCTTTGGAAAAAGCTCCTTCACTTCCTTAACACGTTCTTCATCTGACATAAAAGAATCCCCTGATGTAATAAGACCCGTTACGACATGAACATTCACCTGTTTTCCACTTTCTTCTGCCATTTGTACTAGATTGGCATCAGGAAAATAAGCGGCTGGCATCCCTGGAACCTGACCATATTCGTAGCCAAATACCGTTGCATCTACATCATGATAGCGAAGCTCCTTTGAAATGACAATATCTCCGACCTGTAAATTCTGGTGAAATCCACCTGCTGAACCCGTATTAATAACATAATCCGGTTTAAAAAGCTGAATCAGTAGCGTGGTAGCCATTGCTGCATTCACTTTACCAATCCCTGATTTAAGTATAACCACTTCTTGATAATCTATTGTTCCAGTATAAAATTCGCTTCCTGCTATAACTGTTTTCTCATAGAGTCCTATTTTATCTTTTAATATCTGTACTTCCTCATCCATTGCTCCAATAATTCCTATCTTCATATATTCCTTCCTTTCTGCCATAACTATTTCCCATATCTTCGGTTTCCACTTCCGCACTTCCTTCTTTGTCAGTGTGAGTGTCAATCCTCAAAATAAGTCTCGATTTATTATATACCTTAAGACATAGGATTTAAAGAATGGAATAGTGGTTGGTTTTTAATTAAAAATGAATACTACCTTTTGAAAAGATTTACATAAACAGATGATAGAAGATGAAATGAATATATTATTATGTAGATAAAAAAAGAGATACTTGTTTTTGCTACAAGCATCTCTTTTCATTTCTCTTATATATGTTTTACTTTAAAGTGCTTCAACAATTGATTTAGCCTGCATAAATAGTAGCAGATAATCTTCACTACCTGTTTTAGAATCTGTACCTGACATGTTAAAGCCACCAAACGGATGAGCTCCTACGATAGCTCCAGTAGACTTACGATTGAAATATAAGTTACCTGAATGTAGCTCTTTACGTCCTCTTTCAATGATAGCACGGTCCTTCGCATATAAAGAACCAGTTAATCCGTATTCGGTATCATTGAAGATTTTGAAGCCTTCATCAATGTTATCTGCTTTAATCACAGATAGTACAGGTCCAAAAATTTCTTCCTGTCCAATAACTGCTTGTGATTCTATATCTGCAAAGACCGTTGGCTCAATATAGTAGCCTGTTGAATCATCGCTTCCTCCACCTGCTACAAGACGACCCTCTTTTTTACCAATTTCAATATATTTATTAATATTATCATATGCACTCTTATCAATAACTGGTCCTAAGTAAACGCTAGAATCCTCTGTATAGCCCTTTTTCAAAGCATTTGTCTTTTCAACCACCAAATCAAGAATCTCATCATAAACGTCCTTATGGATAATTGCACGAGATCCTGCAGAGCATTTTTGTCCTTGGTAACCAAAGGCTGATGTTACAATAGCAGTAGCTGCAGCTTCTACATCTGCATCATTATGTACTAACACTGCATCTTTTCCGCCCATTTCTGCAACAACACGCTTCACCCATTTTTGACCAGGAGATAATTTTGCCGCTTTTTCTATAATCCCTAAACCAACCTCTTTTGAGCCAGTAAAATTAATAAACCTAGTTAATGGATGCTCCACTAAGAAATCGCCAATCTCGCCTCCACTACCAGGCAAGAAATTAATTACACCATTTGGGATTCCTGCTTCTTCAAACATCTCCATAAATAATGCACCAATAACAGGGGTTGTACTAGCTGGCTTTAAAATAACGGTATTACCTGCAACAACCGCACCAGTAGTCATTCCAGTTAAAATGGCATTTGGAAAATTCCATGGTGGTATAACAATCCCTACACCTAAAGGAATATAAACATTATCGTTCGTTTCTCCTACAATAGGAGTTACTTGTGTGGATCCACTTAAACGAATCATTTGACGGCCATAATATTCCATGAAATCAATTGCTTCTGCTGTATCTGCATCTGCTTCTACCCAGCTTTTCCCTGCCTCATAGACCATCGTAGCTGAGAATTCATGTTTTCTACGACGCATAATTGCTGCTGCCTTATATAAAAGACGAGCACGAGCGTCAGCAGGCCAGTTTTTCCATTCTTCAAATACCTTTGCTGCTTCTTGAATCGTTCTTTCCGCCAATTCTTTATCTGCTTTTGAAACATATCCGACAACTTCTTCTTTTTTAGCTGGATTATAAGAGATAATCTTTCTCTCTGTAAAAATCTTCTCCCCGTTAATGATAAGTGGATACTCTTTACCAAAACGTGACTTAACCAAATCTAACGCTTCTTGAAATGCCTTCTTGTTCTCTTCCTTCGAAAAATCTGTAAGAGGCTCTGGAGCATATTCCTTAATCATCTAACAATCAACTCCATCAATACATTATTATTCATATAGCATGCACAATTGATGCATCATCATTATATATTTACGCAAGAATGATGCCAAATATAAATTTGTCCAATTAACACCATTATAAGTTGTTATTACTCGATTAGCTTACTAGATAAATAGACATAAATGTTTAATCCCTTACAAAACTGTATAGAGGATAGCATATCTTTTAGCTTATACCATGAATTTTCATTTTGTTATATAACGTAGCCCTTGACATTCCTAATAATTTTGCTGCAGCACTTTTATTATGATAGGTAGTTAGTAAGGCTTCACGAATTGCTTCTTCTTCATTCATTGCATGTGATTTTTTTGATATACCTTCCTCTTGTATTTTTATTTTTCCTTTGTTAAACATCGATGGTAGCTGGTGTCTCTCAATGATCTCTTCTTCCCCAGATAAGATAATCAGTCGCTCTGCAACATTACGAAGCTGTCTAATATTACCTCGCCATTCCTCCTGTAATAAAACGGACATCGCATCTGAAGATATTTTAGGAATAGATGTACTATATTTAAGAGAAAACTCTTTAAGAAATAAAGAGAGTAAATCGGGAATATCCTCTGGTCTTTCTCTCAATGATGGGATATTTAATGTAATTACATTTAAGCGATAAAATAAGTCCTCTCTAAACGCCCCATTATCTATCATAGCCTCAAGATTGCGATTCGTTGCAGTGATAATCCTTACATCTATAGGAATAGGGATCTCTCCTCCAAGGCGGTAGAAGCTTTTTTCCTGTAGCACTCTTAATAGCTTAACCTGTAAATCTAAAGGTAATTCCCCAATTTCATCAAGAAATAGGCTTCCTCCTTGAGCTAAATCAATTTTTCCCTTTTTCCCTTCTTTATTAGCTCCTGTGAAGGTTCCTTTTTCATATCCAAACAATTCACTTTCGAATAAAGAAGCAGGGATTGCACCACAGTTGATAGCAACAAAAGGTTTTTCTACCCTATTGCTTCCGTTATGTATCGCCTCAGCAAATAATTCCTTTCCTACACCACTTTCTCCAGTTATTAAGATCGTAGCATCTGTTTTGGTTACCTTTTTTGCAATAGTAATCGTATCCCGAATCACGCGACTTTTTCCTTTAATCTTTCCAAAGGGATCCTCTAGCTTGCTCTTTTCATATTTATTTTCTAAGTCATGGATATATGCTTTTGTGTTGGACAATTCTTCATTTAAACGGACCAGATCGCTAATATCTCTTTCTACTGAAATACCACCAATAACCTTCCCATCTAGATAAACTGGCGTTGCATTGATAAGTACATGAGCGTTTGGGGCAGGCTGATTGTATTTTTTTTCGATGGATTCCTTATTTTTAATCACTTGCTTGACAACAACTGCCTCTTCGTGAAAAAAATCAGTAATCGGTTTATTCAATACTTTGGTTAATGGATACCCATAAAACCTTTCAGATGCCTGATTCCATGTGACGATTTCATCTTTTTCATTAATCCCTGTGACTGCATCATTAACCGATAAGAGCAACGCTTCATAATAAGCAATACTCTCCTTGTATAATAGAAAAATCTCCTCTATTAAACGTTGATAAGGAATCCAAGCAATCATATTTCCGTTCTTATCTTGTAAAGCAAAATCTTTCCCCACTTCAAAGTCATGAAGCTGGTCTATTGTAGTGTCTTCTGGATAAATGTTTAGTTGTTGCTTTGTTTTCTTCGTATTCCATGGTTCTGCATAATCCTTTATAAGGATTTTTTTTAAAAACATAGCTGACCTCTCCCACCACATAAACATTTTTGTATATATATCTTCTATTTTATACAATTATGTATATAGAAGCTATACAATAAGGAATGTTTTTTCTCTTTTTATGCCTATTTTTTTCTGTAATACATTGGCATGTATTTTGCATTAATTGATTTATAAAAAGAAATACTGCTTTCATAATAATAAATGAGGTGATCAACCATGGCTTTTGATCAATTAGGAAGAAAAATAATATTGGGAATTGCTGCTAATCGCTTTATAACAAATTTTGTAACAAAGCACGGAATGAAAATGGGCGCAAAGCGCTTCATCGCAGGGGAAAATATTACAAAAACAGCGGAGAGAGTGAAAGAACTGAATAAAGATGGTTTTGTCTTTACTTTAGACCACGTTGGAGAAAGCGTTTCCACTAAACAAGAGGCAATTGATGCAACAAATGAGGCAATACATATATTTGACATTATCGATGAATATCAGCTTGAATCAAATGTTTCTGTAAAGCTGACTCAGTTAGGTTTGCAAATTAACCATGACTTTTGCTTTGAAAATATGGATCGGATTGCTGCGGCAGCTAAAGAACATAACAACTTTGTGCGAATTGATATTGAAGATTCACCCGTTATTGATATTACAATCGATATATTTACACGTTTAGTGAAAAAATACGGAAAAGAGCATATCGGTCTAGTTGTTCAATCTTATCTATATCGTACAGAGGATGATGTTGTAAAGTTAGGTAAATTAGGGGCTACCTTACGAATTGTTAAAGGTGCTTATAAGGAACCGAAGGAGGTTGCTTTTCCTCATAAAAGCGATGTAGATGCTAATTATACAAAAATCGTTGCTTTGCATTTACAAAATGGAAACTACACCGCTATTGCTACACATGATGAAAAGATAATTGAAGAAATAAAAAGCTTTATAAACGAAAACAATATCCCAAACAATTTATTTGAATTTCAAATGCTATATGGTATTCGTACAGGGCTTCAAAAGCAATTACTTGAGGAAGGATATAAGGTTCGGATTTATACACCCTACGGCAAGCATTGGTACCCGTATTTTTCACGACGAATTGCCGAAAGACCTGCAAATGCTTTATTTATTCTTAAAAGCTTATTTAAATCATAAGGTAATGAAAGAGAATGAATCTGTTAACTATTAATACAGATTCATTCTCTTCTTAATCTCTAAAAATATGTATAAAATTTTCGCCATTACCTCTTTGAACGTAAATAGCTTGAGGACGATCTACTGAATAAACATAAAGGTTTAATTGATAATCTTCAGGAAAATATTCAGGAATGATTGTCGCTCCATACTGTATAAATTGAATTAATTCTGCAGTGGAATTAAATTCAGAGTGTATAGTGATTGTCAATTCTGCTAATGTTCCATCCACTACCCTTGCAGTCCCTGTTATCCCTTCAAATCCAGGCAAATATTGCTCCATCTTATTTTTAAAATAATTAAATTTTCTTGCTATATCACCATACTCTTCTGTTTTAATCAATGAATCATCAGGCAAAAACAGGTATGTTTCATCAATTTTACTCCAATTATCTATATTATTTTCATCTTTTTATACTTTACCAGCTAAAAAGAATGACCCTGGAATTTTAATATCCTTTGTTTGTGTTTTCATCACTCCAACTAATATAGAAGCGTGTGGCTCTTT
>JAENYW010000177.1 GCA_016841555.1 Tepidibacillus decaturensis | reverse complement strand
TGCGAAGGTTATTGATGAAGTAGGGAAGGCTGATTACTTTAAAGGTGCCTTAGATATGGTAAAAACAGCTGATGGAAGTGGATATTATGGTGTTCCTTTCTATGGGTGGGTACAAGGAATTTGGTACCGTTCTGATTTATTTGAAGAAAAAGGTTTAGAAGCCCCAACAACATGGGATAACATTTTAACAGCTGCAAAAGCTTTCCATGATCCTGGTAATAAAAAATATGGTATTGTAATTGGTACTATGAAGGATGACTTTGCAAGACAAACATTCTCACAATATGCTTTATCTAATAACGCACGTTTATTGGATGATAATGGTAAGGTTAATTTTAATACACCAGAGATGGTGGAAGCATTAGGATATTATAAGGAATTAGCACAATATTCACCACCTGGGCAAGAAACATGGCGTGAAGCAAGAGATTTATACTTAAACGAAAATATTCCAATGATGATGTACTCTACTTATATCATGGATGATTTATTATTAGATTCCGAAGGTGGTAAATTAGCTGAGGTTACAAAATTAGCAACACCTATTTCTAACAAGCGTGCTTCTACCTTTGGTCAAATTGTTACATTAAGTATTGTATCTACTGTTAGTGATGAAGAAAAAGCAGCAGCTAGTGAATTTATTCAATATTTAATGAGTGAAGAAGCAAACATTAAATATATGCATATGTCACCAGGAGGAAACCAACCTGCTATGCAATCCATCGCTAATAATGCAAAATATCTTGATAACGAAATTATTAAAGCGTATGGTCAAAGAGCGGTAGATATAGCAACAGGATTGGATAATTTAGAACGTTTTGAATTCCAAAACGGAAAAGTATATCCAAAGGTAGGGGATATTTCAGCCCAATTTGTTATTGGTGATGCAATTAGTCAAATGATTGAAAAGGATTGGACACCAAAGGAAACTGCGGAATGGGCAGATAAAAAAATGAAGAAAATCGTTGGTGAGTAATATTATTCAGTAAAATGGCTCGTCAGGGAACCCTCTCTGACGAGCTAAATAGACAAAAGGGGTTATGGCCGTGAGTTTAAAAACAGCAACGGTAGACAGTAAAAAAGGCACAAAATTTTCTCTGTGGGGAAATAGTAGAAAAGCAAGGGAGGCGCGTCTGGGATATGCATTAATTCTTCCAACAGTTTTGTTAGTATCGTTGGTTATATTTTATCCCGTTGTTTATAATGTATGGTTGAGCTTCCATGAAGTGACGTTGAATCCGAATAAACCAGATATTTTTGTAGGTTTAGATAATTATAAAAGAATTTTAACAGATGTCGAATTTTGGTCAGCATTTAAGACCTCCTTTATCTTTACAGCAAGTACTGTTATAGGGGCAACTTTAGTAGGACTTGTTATTGCCCTTTTATTAAATAGAAGCTTTAAAGGGAGAAGTCTTGTACGCGGGATTGTCCTCCTTCCTTATGTAGCGCCAGTTGTTTCCGTCGTTTTTGCTTGGCAGTATCTTTTTAATCCTGTATTTGGTATGGTCAATTATTATTTAGTGGATGTTTTTGGAGTAATGTCTGAGTACGTCGATTGGGTGGATTCTTCGAAATATGCAATTTTCATGGTGATTATTTTTGATATTTGGCGTTTATTTCCTTTTTCTTTTTTGATGATATTAGCGAAGCTACAATCTATTCCACAATCTTTATATGACGCAGCAGAGGTAGATGGAGCAAATAGTTGGCAAAAATTCTTGAATGTTACTCTACCTGAATTAAGGTATGTGATTGGTTCGTTAGTTATCCTACGTTGGATCTGGAACTTTAATAAATTTGATGAAATTTATTTGTTAACGAAGCAGGTAAATGTGGTACCTGTTTACGCTTATGAAACCGCATTTAATACTTATCAGCATGGACTAGCCGCAACGATTACAGCAATCTTATTTGTCTTTATCATGATCTTTGTATTTTTCTCTGTAAAGAAGGTGCTAAAATGGTAACAAATAATCGATTATTAAACAGAATTATCTTCTATTTCTTATTATCGATCACAATTTTTATGAGTATTTTTCCATTTGTCATTATGTTAAGCTCTTCCTTAAAGGTATCAGAGGACCAGTATACGACGCCTCCTAAGCTTATACCAGATCGAATTACCTTTGAAAATTATTTGGACATATTGAATCCTGATACGTTCCCATTTTTGATGTATTTTATGAATAGCTTTGTCGTATCCATTATTACTGCAAGTTTATCTGTATTGATAGGTAGCTTGGGAGCATATAGCTTTGCTCGTTTGGAATATAAGGGGCGTTCTCTTATTCAAAATGGGGTATTATTTATTTATATGTTTTCTGGAATATTACTGGTTGTACCGCTTTTTCAAATGATAACAAAAATCGGTTTATATGATAGTAAGCTATCGTTGATTATTACTTATTTGGTCTTAACACTGCCTGTTTCCTTATATATGTTGGGAAACTACTTTCGAACAATTCCTGAAGCGCTAGAGGAAGCAGCTTTTATCGATGGACTGAATCGATTACAGGTTATTTTTCGAATCATCATTCCGCTATCGGTACCAGCAATCGTTACGGTATTTATATATGTGTTTATGATTGCTTGGAATGAGTATATGTTTGCTTCCGTATTCTTAACATCACAGGAGAATATGACGCTTCCTATTGGATTGAGCAACCTATTCTTTACCAAACACTATATTTGGGGAAGAATGATGGCAGCATCGTTACTAACTGCAATTCCAATTATTCTTATCTTTTTAACCTTAGAAAAGTTCATCGCAGGAGGACTGACCTTTGGCGGTGTGAAAGAATAGAGTGAGGAGAAACCAATGCCTATAGAGAGATTAATACAAAAACAACAAGGTATCATTGAGAAATTAAACGTTGTTTATGGAGAGGAAAAAGGTCATGAGATTTATCATGAAATAAAGAAAATCGTTGAAGCATTTATAAAGCATGATACGAAGAATCAAGCGGACAAAAGATGGGTGAGTGAAAAGGACGTTATTCTTATTACCTATGGAGATCAGATAAAAGAAGTAAACAAGCCACCTTTAGAAAGCTTACATGGATTTATAAAGCAATACATGGAGGAGAGTATTTCAGGTATACACATCTTACCATTTTACCCCTATACCTCAGATGATGGATTTTCGGTGACAGATTATTTTCAGGTCAATCCAGACTTGGGTGTATGGGGACATGTGGAAGAGATGGCACAAGATTTTGACCTGATGTTTGATGCGGTTATTAATCATATTTCTGCAAAAAGTGAATGGTTTCAAGAGTATATAAATGGCAATGCTGCTTACGAGGATTTTTTTATAGAAGCGGATCCAGCCTTAGATTATTCTTCGGTTAGGAGACCTAGAGCACTTCCTTTACTAAGTCCATATGCAACAAGCAGAGGAACCAAATACATATGGACGACATTTAGTGAGGATCAAATTGATTTAAATTACCAAAGCGAAAAGGTATTATTAAAAATTATTCAATTGCTTTTCTTCTACATTGCAAAAGGGGCTAGATATCTAAGGCTAGATGCAATTGGATTCTTATGGAAAGAACAGAATACAAGCTGTATCCACCTTGACAAAACCCATAAAATCATCCAACTATTTAGAGATATTTTTGAAGCTGTGGCTCCAGATACAGTGATAATTACGGAAACGAACGTACCTCATAAAGAAAACATCAGTTATTTAGGCGATGGAAGCAATGAAGCACATATGGTATATCAATTTCCTTTACCGCCATTAACCTTACATACCTTTCTCACAGGAAATGCGAGGATTTTACTGGAATGGGCTGAAGCAATAAGCCCCCTTTCCGAACAGACGACCTTTTTCAATTTTTTAGCATCCCATGATGGAATTGGTGTAACACCTGTAAAGGAAATCTTAACAGAAGAAGAAATAGAGGAAATGGTTGAAAAAGTGCAAGAATACGGGGGATATGTTTCCTATAAAAATAATGGTAATGGGACGAAAAGTCCTTATGAATTAAATATTAATTAATTTGATGCTCTTTCCCAACCCTTAGAGGCTGAAAAAGTTAAGGTAAAACGCTTTATCGCTTCTCAGTCCATTCTGTTATCCTTGGTTGGAGTCCCAGGGATATACGTTCATAGCTTATTAGGTTCTAGGAATCATCATCAAGGCGTGAAGGAATCAGGAAGGTATCGAAGCATTAATCGGCAAAAATTAGATAGAATTGAAATGGAAACGGCTCTTAATCAGCCTGACTCCATACGATATAACGTATTTCATACTTATCAAAAACTATTAAAAAAAAGGCGTGGTGAAAAAGCGTTTCATCCAAACGCACCACAAGAGATCTTGCATGTTAATGATGCAGTATTTTCACTAATTAGAACTAGCTTAGATCAGAAGGAGAAAATCATTTGTTTGACAAATGTATCGAATATGGAGCAACATGTAACTATAGAGCTTGAAAGCTCTCATTTAGAAGACGAAAGTATATTCCATGACATTCTATCAGATAAGCGAATAGATAGGAAAGAAGGAAATATAACGCTAGCATTAGAGCCTTATCAAATAGCTTGGGTGAAAGTAAAATAAAAAAAGATACTATTTTACCAGTACATAGAATAAAATCATCCGTGAGGATGATTTTTAGACTGACGAGTAATCGTCAGGATGATAGCTTGTAAAGAAAGCCCAAGATCAAGGCGCGACGACAGCTAGGGATTGCAGCGTATTCAAAAATACGTAAGATTCCTAGAGGGAGTTGCAACGCAGAGATTGGGCTTTATCTACAAGCTGAAAATCATCCGTGAGGATGGTTTTGTTCTTTATTGGAGGGAAGAAAAAATGAAGGTAGTGATAGCTCCAGATTCATTTAAAGGAAGTCTTACTGCTAAAAAAGTTGCTTTAGCAATAAAGAAGGGGATTCATAGCGTAGACGAAAGCATCGAGGCGGTAATGGTTCCTATGGCGGATGGAGGAGAAGGAACGGTAGAAAGTCTTATTGAAGCAACAAATGGGAAAATATATGAAGCAATGGTAACAGATCCATTGGGGAGAAAAATAAAGGCATTCTATGGAATATTAGGTGATGGAAAAACAGCAGTTATTGAAATGGCAAGCGCATCGGGACTTCCTCTTTTAACAAAGGAAGAAAGAAATCCACTAATAACAACAAGCTTCGGAACAGGAGAACTGATAAAGCACGCCTTAGATTGGGGCAGTAGAAAAATCATTATTGGTTTAGGTGGTAGTGCAACCAATGATGGCGGTGCAGGAATGCTGCAAGCATTAGGTGTAAAACTACTTGATGTGAATGGTAAAGATATCCCATCTGGCGGTGGTAATCTTCACTATTTAGCAGATATTGAAAGGAGTGAGCTAGATTTTAGGCTAGCAGAAACGGAAATTATTATTGCAAATGATGTAGATAATCCTTTCATTGGACAACAGGGTGCTTCTTATGTATTTGGATCTCAAAAGGGTGCAACGGTTGAAATGATTGAACAGCTGGATTTTAATCTAACTCATTATGCCAATATCATACAAGAAAAGATTGGTATATCTATTCATAGCCTAAAGGGAGCAGGTGCGGCAGGAGGATTGGGAGGAGCATTGGTTAGCTTTTTACAGGGGAAGATGGAGCAAGGAATTAATATTGTTATTCGAGAATCAAGGCTAGAGGAAAAGCTGCAAAATGCTTCACTCGTCATTACTGGCGAAGGGCAAATGGATGCGCAGACTGCTCACGGAAAAACACCAGCAGGAGTAGCGAAATTAGCTCAAAAGCATGGGATTCCTACCATTGCGATCGTTGGCTCCGTAGGTAAAGACGTAGAGAAATTAAGAGAGATAGGAATAGAAGGTATATTTAGTATCATAAATAAGCCGATGAGCTTAGAGGACGCCGTCCAAAATAGCGAAGAACTTCTTACCTATATTTCTGAGCAAGTAATAAGACTTTATCTGTTGATGTAGAAAAAGATAGAAAAATGATATATAATTTCATTTTGATAATGAAAAAAGAAGGATTTTTTCATATTTAAGGGGAATAAATATAGTAGTATAACAAAAAGGAGGAGTTTACCATGAAATTTAATATTCGTGGCGAAAACATTGAAGTGACCAACGCGTTAAGAGAATATACAGAAAGGAAAGTAGGTCGCATTGAGAAATATTTTGATACTCCACCTACCTCAGACGTACATATTACTTTGAAAGTGGTCAAGGATATTCATGTAATAGAGGTAACGGTTCCTTTACAAGGTGTTGTTTTAAGAGGGGAAGAATCAAATGAAGATATGTATGCTGCAATAGACCTTGTTGTAGAAAAATTAGAAAGACAAATTAGAAAGCATAAAACAAAAATTAACCGTAAATTTAGACAGGAAGGTAGTCTAAGAACATTATTTAAAGAAGATGCTATTAACAATAACAATAACAATAATAATAATAAAGATATGGAAGAAGAAGATTTATTTATTGTAAAAACAAAGAGGTTTAATATTAAGCCTATGGACATAGAGGAAGCGATTTTACAAATGAACATGCTTGGACATTCCTTCTTTGTATTTTCAAACGCTGATACAGAAGAA
>JAENYW010000176.1 GCA_016841555.1 Tepidibacillus decaturensis | reverse complement strand
CCTTTTTAATGTTCATTTTATTTTAACCTCCAACGTACAATAGTTTAATAAATATACTTAGACAAAATTTTTAAAAAACCTCTTATTCCCAAGTAATTCACCCCGCTTTTTTTTACAGAAAAAACAGCTATATAAAGCTGTTTTCTGCATTTATCTATTTTTTTCTTTTTCCTTCATCCATGCCACCTCTGCCTCTGATACACAATCGATACCAGGTGAATAAGGCTTCATATCAATTAGCGGAGTCCCATTAATCGCATCCAATCCAGTAACAATTATTTTATTTCCCTCAATATGGAGTATTTCTGCAACAGCAAAGCCAATAGGGTTTGGTCGGTTCGGCGATCGTGCAGTAAAAACTCCTCTAGGTACTGGATTAATCGGTGGTCTGCTTAATAGATTGTCTCGCCTAGCTTGATGAAGCCAATACAATACAATCAAATGGGTTACATCTTCCATTCCTTGCAAGCCTTTTGTATATTCAGGGTATATTTCGATTTCTTGCTTTTCAGCACTTAATCTTCCCTGTCTCGGGGCATCATTTCTTGTTTGATATGTACTATGAATCACTCCTATTGGTGATAGCTGCAAAGGGAACACTCCTTTTTTTAAGAAAATGAAAGAATTTTACCTGCATGAAGCTTTTGAAACTGTTTCTTAAATCTCTGTTTAAAAGCATATTCTGCATCGCCACCTGTGCAATGACCGGTGATAACCTCTTTTACCCCCAATTCCTCTAATGCATCAATCGTATGATTAATTCTTGCCACAGAGGCAGAATGAAGATGAAAGCCTCCAATTACTGCTACAACTTGTTTTCCACTAAGTTGCTTTGCATATTTAACAATATTCACAATACCTGAGTGAGAACAGCCTGCTATCACAATTACTCCCTTTGGCGTAGAAATATAGATTCCAGTATCATCTTCTATTTCATCCGAAACCCATTGGTCATTTACCTTTGTCTGTAGCTTTAAGGTTACATCCTGTTCAAAAATCGTTATTCTTGGGATTTCTCCCATAAACGAAACATGAGGAAAAATTTCTACAGGCTCCTTACTTAATTTCCAAATTCCACCCAATGACTCTGTTATTTCCTTTGTCTTCTCATTCTCCATCCCGATATTTCGAGTGAAATCACCTTTATAATAGCTTTGTTTAAATACCTCTGGATGTGCGATAATAGGACGTTCCTTTTTCTTGATTTCCTTTAAAATACCAATAAGGCCACCCGTATGATCATAATGGGAATGAGATAAAGCGATGCTTTCTATTTCATCTAGGGGTATATTTAATTTTCTAGCATTAAAGAGAATCGGTTCATGATAATCTCCTGTATCGAATAAGAAATGATGTACCTCCTTATTTTCATATTGTAAACGAATAAAAAAAGATACCCCATGCTGGGCCCAACACCTAGTTGGTCCCGTTCCTGCATAATCTTCAGCTAAGGTGACAATCTGTACTTCTTTTACTTGATTCGTCATACCACTCTCTTCCTTCCGTAAAATTTTGTTTTCTTTATTATACTCTTTCATAGCCTGTAGCTATAGTCATTTAGAATATCTTAAGAAAAAATTATGGTAGATTTATCTATTCATTTGTTTTACTATTTAAATGTAAAGACATCTATATATACAATTCATTTTATAATGGAGTGATAAGATGAGTAACAATAAAGTTTATAAAAAATTAATCGGTGTTGCTGGAATTGGTTGGGCTTTTGATGCGATGGATGTAGGCTTGTTATCCTTTATCATGGTTGCCTTAACAAATCAATGGGGGCTTTCCCCAGTTGAAAAGGGATGGTTAGGTACGATTAATCTTGTTGGAATGGCTATTGGAGCTTCAATAGGAGGCTATTTGGCTGATCGTGTCGGAAGAAAACCTATTTTCCTTTATACCCTATTACTTTTCGGTATTGCTACAGCAGGAAGTGCTTTAGCAACCACCTTTGCCGTTATGTTAATTTTTCGATTTATCATTGGTATAGGTATTGGTGCTGAACTACCAGTTGCATCTACTTTGGTAAGTGAGCACGCACCGCCACAAGTGCGTGGAAGAGCGGTTGTTCTCCTTGAAAGCTTTTGGGCATTAGGTTGGATTTTTGCTGCTTTGTTGTCCTATTACGTTATTTCAAACCCATATTTCGGCAATTATGGATGGAGAATAGCATTAGTTATCGGCGGCCTTCCTGCTATCTATGCCGCAGTCATTCGGAAACAGGTTCCTGAATCCCCTGTTTATTTAGAAGCAAAAAATAACCAGCAGAAAATTCGCATAACGGATTTATTTACTCGTTATAATCGAGAAACAATTACTCTCTGGACAATATGGTTTGTTATCGCTTTTTCCTACTATGGCATGTTTTTATGGCTACCCTCTGTATTGGTAGCAAAAGGATTTAGTATGATTCGTTCCTTTGAATATGTACTACTTATGACCTTTGCGCAGGTACCAGGCTACTTTACTGCTGCCTATTTAGTTGAAAAATGGGGAAGAAAACCAGTTCTTATTATCTTCTTAACAGGTACAGCTATTAGCGCTTGGTTCTTTGGAGGTAGTAATGAAACCACTCAATTATTACTGTGGGGCTCTCTTCTTTCCTTCTTTAACCTTGGTGCTTGGGGAGGATTATATGCCTATACCCCAGAAAATTATCCTGTAGAAATCCGTGGAACTGGAGCAGGTGCCGCTGCCAGCTTTGGAAGGATCGGCAGTATTATCTCACCAATTATGGTAGGTGCATTAATAAGTAATCAAGTTTCTTACCAGAATATCTTTTTGATTTTCACAATTGCAATGTTATTTGGGGTAATTGTATTATGGTTTGTTGGTAAAGAAACGAAAGTTGCCTGACTTAATATTACAAAGGTTTGCTTACGAACCTCCATTCAACATGATTTGTAAAACATGAAATATTGTGAACTATATTTATCATTAAAACAAAATCATCGTTATTTGGAATGTAGAGGGAGATAAAAACTCCCTCTGCTTTTGTTTTTTATTATATCTGCTTTAACAAGTTAGCCATTTCAATCGCAGTAATTCCAGCTTCCCAGCCTTTGTTTCCTGCTTTTGTGCCTGCACGCTCAATTGCTTGCTCGATGGTATCTGTTGTTAATACGCCAAATACTACTGGTATGTCTGCTTGTAGGCTAACGGTTGCTACCCCTTTAGAAACCTCTGCAGAAACATAATCAAAATGGGGAGTAGCCCCACGTATCACTGCGCCTAGGGCAATCACCGCATCATATTTATTACTATTTGCCATCTTTTTAGCGGCTAATGGAATTTCAAAAGCTCCGGGTACCCAAACCAGCTCAATATTTTCTTCCTCTATGCCATGACGAATTAAAACATCCTTTGCACCACTCAATAGCTTGCTTGTAATAAATTCATTAAAACGTGCGATAACAATACCAATCTTTAATCCTGTTCCAACTAAATGTCCTTCATATACCTTTGCCATTTTTAATCTACCCCTTTTCATTGATATTTCTAGTCCACACTATTCTAGAATTTGTATATTGCATAAGTGCGGCTTATGGGAGTTGTCTTTCTTCAATAAAAACTTCCTGAGAATTTGTGTTTCGCTTAAGCAGTAACTTTTGGGAGTCGATTTCTTTCCTTTGGTTTATTCAAAAGAAAGCGACGGACAACGGAACGCGTAGTGAAATTCAAATTCACCCAGCGGACATCGTGAGCTCGTTGCAATATACAAATTCGCTCTATAGATTTAATAAATGACCTAGCTTACTCTTCTTCGTTTTAAGATATTTTTCATTGTTTTGATTAGGCGCTATAAGAAGCGGAACACGTTCAACCACCTCTAAGCCATATCCCTCTAATCCTTTTATTTTTCGCGGATTATTCGTTAATAATTTTATTTTTCGTACTCCTAGGTCCTTTAGTATTTGTGCCCCTATCCCATAATCTCTCAGGTCTGCAGGAAAGCCTAATTTATGGTTTGCCTCTACGGTATCAAGTCCTTGATCCTGTAGCTTGTAAGCTTTTAATTTATTTATTAAACCTATGCCTCGTCCTTCCTGTCTCATATATAACAGCACACCATTCCCCGACTCTTCAATTTGTCTTAGGGCAGCGTGTAGCTGTGGTCCACAATCACAACGATAGGATCCAAAAATATCTCCCGTTAAGCACTCCGAATGTACCCGTACTAAAGCAGACTGTTCTTCAGAAATATCCCCTTTAACTAGCGCCACATGCTCCTTATTATCCACATCATTGGTATAGGCAACAACAGTAAAATCCCCAAATTCAGTCGGCAAATTCACCTCCACTTCCCTACGAACAAGCTTTTCTTTCTGATTGCGATATTTGATTAAATCAGCAATAGTAATCATTCTTAGTTTGTGTTTTTTTGCTATCTTTTGTAAATCTGGAACCCTAGCCATTGTTCCATCTTCATTCATTACTTCACAGATAACTCCTGCGGGATAAGCACCCGCCATTTTTGCCAAGTCAACTGCTGCCTCTGTATGACCTGCTCTTCTTAATACTCCTCCATTTTTAGCAACCAGCGGAAAGATGTGTCCAGGTCTACGAAAATCCATTACAGCTTCCTGCTCATTAATCAAAGCTAATACCGTTCTAGATCGTTCGTGAGCAGATATTCCCGTCGTACTATCCTTATAATCCACGGATACAGTAAATGCTGTTCCATGGGTATCTGTGTTTTTCTCCACCATCGGACGTAAATCTAATTGAAGCGCCCTTTCCTCTGTAATTGGCGTACATACAAGACCTCTTCCTTCTGTAACCATAAAATTAATAACCTCTGGTGTCGTTTTTTCTGCTAATGCAACAAAATCCCCTTCATTTTCCCGATCCTCATCATCCACCACTATGATTACCTTTCCTTGCTTTAAATCCTCCAACGCTTGTTCAATGCTATCAAACATGCTGTCTCACTCCTTTAAGCAAATCCATTTTCTCTTAGAAATCCTTCCGTTATGCTCATCTTTTTCAGTTCCGTTTGTTCCAACCTATTTCTAACTGCTTTTTCAACAAATTTCCCAATCATATCTACCTCTACATTGACAGGATGCCCTATTTGCTTTGATGCTAAATTGGTCTGCTGTAGTGTATGAGGGATGATAGAAACGGTAAAAGAATCGTGGTTCACCTCTACTAAGGTTAAACTAATCCCATCCACTGCAATGGAGCCCTTTGGTATCATATAGAGGGTAAGAGATGGGTCTATTTTAAACGTAAGGTAAATCGCATTATCCTTCTCCTTCTTATTTTGCAATGTTGCTACACCATCCACATGCCCTGCAACAAAATGTCCTCCAAAGCGACGATTTGGCGTCATCGCCCGTTCCAAATTAACAGCGTTTCCTACAATAGCTTCCTTTAAGCTTGTCTTATACATGGTTTCTGGCATAACATCTACTGTAAATGAAGTAGATTGATAGCTTGTTACTGTCAAGCAAACACCATTCACCGCAATACTATCTCCTATAGCAACATCCTGTAATATATCCTTTGAAGCTATAGATAGAACCATGGAATCACCAGATTTGTTTATTCCTATTATTTTCCCAACTTCCTCAATCAAGCCTGTAAACATTGCTTACCCCCCATTATTATCATAAAACCCTACAAAATGAAGTTGTGTTCATTTGTATACTGGATAACCAGTAATAGAAAGGTCATCTCCATATGAATTTATCGAGACGTTAGATAGTGTAATTGCTTCTGTCATTTGCGCTAATCCTTGTCCACTAATACTGGTTGGAGACGATTTACCACCAATTAATTTAGGTGCAATAAAGCCAATATATTTATCGATCAATTGTTGATCAAACAGACTGCCAATAAGAGTAGAGCCACCTTCAACCAATATAGATGTGATTTGCTTCTCTCCAAGATAATGTAGCACTTCCGTTAAAGGTACATAAGTGTCACCTGAGGTCATAATAACCACTATACCTAATTGCTTTAATGCCTCTACTTTTTCCCGAGGTGCTTGCTTTGTGGTGAAAAGCCAAGTTGGCGCCTGTTGGTCAACAGTATTGCTCTCAAGAGGAGTTTTTCCATGTGTATCGATAATAATTCGAATTGGATTTAATCCTTTCTGCTTCGTTCTAGTGGTTAAGGAAGGATTATCCCTTAATATGGTTCCAATCCCTACCATGATCGCATCATGTTCATGTCTTAGCTGTTGAACATAAGCTCTAGCTTTTTCTCCAGTAATCCATTTACTGCTTCCTGTATGTGTAGCAATTTTTCCGTCTAATGTCATTGCTGTCTTTACAGTAACAAAAGGGATATGAGTTGTAATATACTTATTAAAGCTTTCGTTAAGCAGCCTCGCTTCTTTTTCTAATATTCCCACTGTTACTTCAATACCTGCATTATCGATAATAGTAATTCCATTCCCTGATACTAATGGATTTGGGTCTAATGTCGCCACTACCACTCTTTTTATTTTTTCTGCAACAATTCGATTTGCACAAGGTGGTGTTTTTCCATGATGACTGCAAGGCTCTAAAGTAACATATATCGTAGCATCTTCAGCATTTGCTCTAGCCATATTTAATGTTTGAACCTCGGC
>JAENYW010000175.1 GCA_016841555.1 Tepidibacillus decaturensis | reverse complement strand
TTCTGATTGCATCATTTTTAAAAGTAATGGGTAGACAACAGGGGTTGCAGATTGAATGACAAGTGGAACCTTTCCTTTAACAAAAGTCTTTTCCGTTTGATTTTTTGCCTCTCCTGTTTTCTTTTCCATTTTATAAAAATATACTCTGAACTCTTCTTCCGACACTTTTTCAGGGATATAATCAAATCCTTTTGTTTCAAGCATACTATATAAAGGAACTGGCTCAAACGATTGAACGATACAAAAACCTCTTCCTAACGGTATCGTATCAGCTAATTCCATTGTTTTTGAGAGTGTATCAGCTCCAATCCCACGAACATCAATCACCTCAAATGATTCTCTGTTTTGAAACCAGCTTTTTTCGAATGCCTCTTTGTTTTTTTTCCATTCATCATCATAAAGGTTACTAGTGATCTCTTCATTATTTGCTAATTGTTTCTCCTTCAATTTTCTGAATGCTTTTTCTTCACCAATAGCTTTATTTAGTACTAGAAGCAAATCTTCCGTATTCAACCCACCTATTTTGGCAACATCTTGAACACTGGTTACCTTAGCCATTGTATGAAACAAAAATTTATTTTTTAATTTTTCAAATTTCTGATTTTGCGCAATGAGTACATCTTTAACCTCTGGGTGTTTTTTTACGATTTGATAGATTTTCATCTCCGCAGTTATCAATAGTTCACCTCCTTTCATATCATGTTCTTCTTTTTATGTAATATTAGGAGAGGTTATGATATCTTTAATTCATTAAGAGAAGAATGAATGTCGCTCCACGATCTTCTTGTAAATACAATAGGAAGATCACGTTCCTTTGCTTTTGCTTTCATTTTTTTTGCTAAATTGTGATTTACGTAATCAGTGAATATTAAAAGCATTTTTACTTTTTTCGGAATCTTAAATTTAACTTCAGATTCCTTTCTTCCTTTAATATGCATAACATCTTGATAGCCTAATCCCTCAAGCTTTTCTCTGATATTTCCTAGATGATCACCGCCTATAACCATAATTGCATTCATTTTTCATCCTCCTAATTATTAATGATAATGATAATTATTATCATTTATTATTTAAAAAAATTACCACCCTGATTAAAACAATATACTTTTTCAAGATTGGTATATTACGGTAATTGTAGTGTTTATCGTCATATCAAATCTAGCGGATTATGTATTCTAGAATATTCTAATGATAATTATTTTCATTTATATTGTTTATATTACTACTAATGATATTCATTGTCAATATGATTTTATACTTTCATATTTAAATACTATAAATATATTACCCTGCCATTCATGTGTTCTCTTATATTAAAATACTAATTTGAAAATATCAATTTTTTTCTAGTTTAAAAATTATGAACGGTTATTTAGTTTCCTATTTTTTTTAATTTTTAAATGAAAATATTTTTCAATATTGACTTCCATTTTTTATATGATATTCTATTTACCAAATTAAAGATGATAATTATTATCAATTAGCTTGTCTTCAATTCAATTTCGTTAGCTTCTGGAGGGTTTACTTCTCCACTAGAAGTTGGTCGATCAATAACCTTTCCTCCTAATGTATAATTCAATTGTACGGAAAAATATTTGATAACCAAATAAAGCGGATGAGCTTACGAATACAATTGATAAGAAAATTGCAGAATTAAAAAGTACGAAGGAAGAGAATAAAGTAAAAGCACTTATTGTTTTTGGTAATCCTGGAACCTTTTTAGCTTCCCTACCAAACTCATTAGCTGGTAACATTTTAGAAGCTGCTAACGGACATAATATTGCAGCTGATTTCCTAAGATGGATCAATATCCTATGTATGCTCAACTAAATATAGAAAGAATTATTGAAGCAAATCCTCAAGTAGTATATTTAATTACCCACGGAAATCCAGAAGATGTTAAAAAGGGATTTATGGAGGAAATGAAAAAAAATCCAGCATGGAATAATATTGATGCAGTAAAAAATAATCATATTGAAATCCTGCCACCACACCTTTTTAGTACAAATCCTGGAACTAATATTATAGATGCGATTGAATACATGGCAAATAGCCTAAAAGCCACGGAGAATAAATAGTGAGAAAAGATACTCTAATTGTATCGACAAACCATGACGATCCAAGGCAATTTATGCGTTGGGTCATTATGTTAAGTATCATTTTCCTATTAATAATTGTTACTTTTTATGGTGTGGCAACTGGTTCAGTCTCCATTGGACTAAATAAAGTATGGGATGCTTTAACTCAAAACACAGAAACACTTGAAAGACAAATCGTATGGGATTTAAGAATTCCACGTGTAATTACTGGTTTTTTAGTAGGTATGTCTTTAGCAACTTCTGGTGCATTATTACAGGGTGTTATGAAGAACCCACTTGCTGACCCAGGTATCATTGGAGTTTCAGCTGGTGCAGGCTTGTTTGCAGTTATAATAATGATTGTTACTCCCGAATACATTGCATTTTTACCACTTGCTTCTTTTCTTGGTGCTTTATTTGCTGCTGGGATAATATATCTTTTAGCTTGGAATCAAGGGATTTCCCCTTTACGAATTATTTTAGCTGGTGTAGCAACAAATTCTTTACTAGGAGCATTCATGTCAGCAGTAATGATTATTTATAGTGACCGTGTTCAATCTGTCTTACCTTGGCTTGTTGGAGGATTGAGCAGGAGAAGTTGGCCCCATGTATACATGATATTACCATATACAAGTGTAGGGATGATTCTTGCTATATTTGCTATCAAACCAGCAAATGCACTGCTCCTTGGTGATAATGTTGCAAAGCTATTAGGTCATCAAATAGAAAAAAATCGTTTTTTTCTCATTTTATTAAACACGTTTTTAGCTGGAATCGCTGTTAGTGTTGCCGGTTTAATTGGTTTTGTTGGTCTTGTTGTTCCTCATATTATACGTTTACTGGTTGGCAATGATTATAAATATTTACTTCCTTTATCTGCTTTAGGAGGTGGTGTATTAGTAATATTTGCTGATACTGCTGCACGTAGTTGGTTTGATCCAATTGAATTACCTGTAGGTATCTTACTTGCAGCTTTAGGTGCTCCATTTTTCTTATATTTATTACGCAGGGGAGGCATTTCAAAATGACAAGTGCTTTAACTTCAAAAGATCTGTCATTTCAGCATACAGATACTTTTTCTATTAAACAGTTATCTGTAAAATTTGAAAAAGGAAAAGTGATTAGTATCATTGGTCCAAATGGTTCTGGTAAATCTACATTACTACATTTATTAACAACCTTGTTACCACATAAAGAAGGCTATATTTATATTGATGGGAAAGAGATTCATCATATGAAACAAAAACAAATAGCAAGAATGTTAACAATGCTCCCCCAGACACAAGACCATCAATTAGATTTAACTGTTCGAGATTTAGTAAAGCATGGGCGTTTCCCTCACCGCAAATGGCATGAAAGATTGAACAACGAAGATGTGAAAAAAGTTGATTGGGCTATTTCCGTTACTAATATGACACACTTACAGCACCGTCTTTTACAAACGTTATCGGGTGGAGAAAGACAACGAGCTTGGATTGCAATGGCTCTTTCGCAAAGTACAAAAGTCTTATTATTGGATGAACCAACTACTTACTTAGATATATCCCATCAACTAGAGGTCATGGAATTGGTTCAATTTTTAAATAAAAAATACCAAATGACAATTATTATGGTACTACATGATATTAATCAAGCGGGCAAAGTATAGTGATGAACTTATTGTTATGAATAACGGTAGTATTATTAAACAAGGAAAACCAAAAGAAGTGTTTAGCTCAGAATTATTTCGCGATATTTTTAAGATTAAGGCTAAAATATTTTACGACGAAGATGTGCCTTTTTATACGCCTGTAACCCTGTTAAATAAACAATTCCATTAATAGTATAGGGAGGAATGAAGAATGATTATTATTACAAATACAATTCAAGTAAAAAAGGGATTTGGAGAAAATTTAATTGAAAGGTTCAGTCGTCCTGGAAATGTAGAGAAAAAAGATGGATTCGTTCAATTAAACATCCTACAAACCCAAAACAAAAAGGATTATGATGAAATTGTTATCGAAACAACATGGGAATCTAAAAAAATCAAGACGCTTGGATGCACAGTGAAGAATTTAACCATAAACATAGTGGAAAAAAACCAGATTATATCCTTTCTTCAAAAATTGCTTTTTATGATGTGATGGCGTCAAGAAAACCTATAGATATAGCAGGTTAATCCTCCCAACATAATAAAAAGAGCTGACGTCAAAAAAACTATGACACAGCTCTTTTTTACATTATTATTGCTCAGGAAATAGCTTTCTAGTACAAAAACGTGAAAGTATTCCATGAGTAATAGTAGACTCATGAGTTGCGAAGATAACTTGGCTATTATTATCCTTGAGAATTTCAAAATACAACTCAATGAATTTATAAGTAAGCTAAAATGCTATCTTTGTCCTTAATGACATCATTGTTTTACTTTCATCCACAGCATCCTCCACTTTTTTCTTAAAAGAATCAATTATATTTCCATCAACATTGCTAGGAATTTTATTCTTAAAATCCGCTTCTGAACCTTTTCAATATTTACTTTTGATATACCTGTGTCAAACATTTCAATGATCTCATTTATTTTCTCACTTCCTCCATCTCCATAGAAGTATTCAAAGTTAGTAATCGGTTAATCTGGAAAAATAGTTACCAAATCCTCCTCAAACCATTCGAAAACATCCCTGATAATATCAGTTGTGTTTCTTTATTCATTTTTTTATTTCTATTCATTTCTGTAATAAAAAGAAAAGTTAAGGTATCCATTGGAATGGATACCTTAACTTTTCAGATTCAACCTTCTTAGTATAGTAGAAAGCAGATAGCCTGGTTTATATTTTAACCTTATAGCTATCTGCTTTCTATTATTCTAATTTTTCTTTACCGCCTGTATATTGGAATATCTTTCAGATACAATACACATCCTATTTTCCCAACAAATTGTACAATACCTTTGCCATTTCCGCTCTTGTCGTGGTATCTTTCGGTGTGAGCTTACCACTATTGCCACTGATAGCTCCTGTTTCGACAAATAGTGTCATTGCCTTCTTTGCCCAGTCTGCCATCTCTCCTGTATCGCTGAAACTGGACAGCTCTTTTCCAGAATGACCCTCTGGAAGCCCCCCTATGACATTCAGAGCATTGTAAAGCAACGTGAACATTTCCTGGCGGGTAATTTCCTTATTCGGTGCAAATAGGTTGTTACCTACGCCGCCTGTTATACCAAGGCGTTTTGCTGCTGCCAGATAGCCTGTGTAATAGGTGTTCCCTGCATCTGCAAAGTTATCTGCTGGCTCTGCATCAGGGTCTATGCCGTAAGCACGCATCATCATTACAAGGAATTCACCCCTGGTCAGCTTTGCTTCGGGGCTGTAATACCCTTCCCCTTTTCCTGTGGTGATGCCCCTTGCTGCGATAAAACTGACTGCTTCGCTATACCACGCAGTATCTGCCACATCCTTGAAGCTCACTTTATTATAGACTACCGCATAGTAGCTGAAATGAGTAGTTTCAAAAAAGACGGTACCGGAAATTGGGTCATAATGCCCGTTGGGTACAGAGACTGGCTTGCCACTACTGTCGATATACCAGATGACGATACTTTCAGGGTGCTGTAATTCCTCTTCTGTCGGTATATAGGGTATGGATATGCTGACTGGTGAATTAGGATTGTTCCACTCAATCTTTTCTCCGTCTATCGTTACTTCCAGTTGGAGCAGCGGTCTATCGCCTATAGTTGCTTTTACGCTGTCGGGCAGTTCGGATTTATCACCCTGGCCGATGGTGATTGCCGCTTTCTTTCCTTCCATTCCTGAAATACCCGCAAGCATATCCGCAGGTAAGGTCATGCTGCCTGTATTGGTGTTAAAGGTCAGGGTGCCTTTCCCGTCAGGTGTGGACAGGTATGCAATAGGAATGCCCAGAGTATAATGATTTACTCCACGAACGGATGGCACGGTAATAATGGTAGTTCCCTCATTAGTAAACTCATTGCCTGACTGAGTGCTTAGGTCTACTATTGCACTCTGTGCAGATTCATCTACAGTGACAGGCAGACTGCTTCCTGATGCATCGTTTTCTAAAACCTCTGCATAATAAGTCTCTGTAGGATCAGTGTTACCAGTATTACTTCCGTTGTTATTTCCGTTATTGGAGCCATTTCCACCAGAGTTGTTTCCACCGTTATATGTGAAGTTTGCTGTAATGGTAACAGCGTTAGCAGGCATTGTAAAGGTGGTGCTGGCACTGGTGGTACTGCCGAATGTTCCTCCACCCGAGGATGCCCATTGATTGAAGCTGTAATTTGCAGAGGCGGTTGCTTCAATATGAATAACTGTACCTGCTGCATAATTACCGCTGCTTCCTGTCGTTATACTTCCTCCCGTTCCTGCTGTTATGGTCAGGGCATAGGTCGGAATATCACTGGCTGTAAGTGTCACCTCATAGGTATCGGTAGAATCTGCCGTACCATCGTTTGCTATAAATTCCAGTGTGGTTATTCCTACTGATGTTGGCGTATAGGAGTAATTCACATTGGCTCCAACCGCAG
>JAENYW010000174.1 GCA_016841555.1 Tepidibacillus decaturensis | reverse complement strand
TAAGGAGAGATAAAATGGCTGAAGCAGTTTATATTCATATCCCTTTTTGTACAAATAAATGCTATTATTGTGATTTTAACTCCTATGTATTAGAAGGACAGCCTGTCATGGAATATTTAAAAGCTTTAGAGCTTGAAATGGAGAAAACGGTAAAGAATAATCCTCCAGCGCAAATAAAAAGTATTTTTATTGGTGGGGGCACGCCTACGGTATTAACTCCGAAAGAGATGGAATATTTCTTTACTTCTATCCATAAGTATTTTCCACAATGGGATAGCCATATTGAATTTACGATGGAAGCCAACCCAGGAACCGTTGAGAAAGATAAATTAAAGGTGATGAAGGAATATGGAGTGAACCGATTAAGTATGGGGGTTCAAGCCTTTCAAGACAAGCTTTTATCCTATATAGGGAGAATTCATACTGTAGAAGAGGTATATCAAAGCATTGAAGCCGCTCAACGGATAGGCTTTGAGAATATAAGTATTGATTTGATGATTGGATTACCTAATCAAACAGAGGAAATGCTTAAGGAAAGCCTACAAAAAGCTTTTCAGCTACAGCTACCTCATTTTTCAGTCTATAGCTTAAAAATAGAACAAAACACTTTATTTCATACACTTTATGAAAAGAAGGCTTTAGCGCTTCCAACAGAAGATGCTGAATTACAGATGTATCTTATCACAATGGAAGAAATGCTAGCAAAGGGATATAACCAGTATGAAATTAGTAACTTTGCGAAAGAGGGCTACGAAAGTAAGCATAACATCACCTATTGGGAAAATGAGGATTATTATGGTTTAGGTGCTGGTGCGCATGGGTATATAAATAATAGGCGACATGAAAATATCAAAGGAATTAAACCTTATATTGATCGTTTATTAAAAGAAAAGACGCTGCCAAGGGCTAATCAATTTGATATTTCGATAGAAGAAAAAAAAGAAGACATGCTTATGCTAGGACTGCGAATGCTTGATGGTGTGACATTCAAACAGTATCAGCAACTATTTAAGGAAGATATGCAGGTTACCTTTGGAACACAGATACGCAAGCTTGTTCAAGCAGGATTATTAATAGAGGATGAAACAGGGATTCGCTTGTCTAAGCAAGGAATTATTTATGGAAATGAAGTATTTGCTGAATTTATTTCTTTATAGGAATTGACAAGACAGGTTGGAATTTGGTATTTTGTTATTAGGTATTAGCACTCAATAATAGTGAGTGCTAATAATGAGGAGGATGAGGTGCCTGATGGGCACACGGAAAACATCAATCAAGGAGTAACCCAACGTAGTTCGAAGTATTTTAAGGAGGCGAATGAGGTGCTTTCAAATAGACAAAAGCTAATTTTAAAGGCTGTTGTGGACAATTATATTGAATATGCAGAGCCTATTGGTTCAAGGGCAATATCGAAGCGAAATGATATCGGTTTTAGTCCAGCAACTATTCGTAATGAAATGGCCGATTTGGAAGACATGGGCTTTTTAGACCAGCCTCATACCTCTGCGGGACGAATACCTTCGAATAAGGGATACCGTTATTATGTAGATCATTTGATTAATCAAAATAAAATGGATATCTCAAAGGATGAATGTAATCATATTAGTCAGTTGTTTACTAGACAATTTCAAGAATTTGAACAGCTTTTAGGGGAAACAGCAAATATATTATCTCAGATTACGAATTATACAAGTATTGTTTTAGGACCAGAGATTTATCGTACAAAACTAAAGCATATTCAAATTATACCTTTATCAGATGGGAATTTAATCGTCATTCTTGTGACCAATACGGGAAAAGTGGAACATAAGTCTTTAACTGTTCCAGAAGGGGTTTCTATACATGAGATAGAAAGATTGGTTCAATTCCTTAATCGAAAATTGGTTGGAGTTCCTTTGTATCAATTGAAGGCAAAGTTATATACGGAGATTAACCAAGAAATTCAACGTAATGCACACGAATATGAGCAATCTATGGAACTGATTGATCAATTATTTAAAGAACAGGATAACGTTTCTAATCATAAAGTATATGTCGGAGGAACAACCAATATATTAAATCAGCCTGAATTTAGTGATATTGAGAAAATAAAAGCCTTGTTTTCCATGTTTGAGAAGACAGAAGAAGTAAAAGAACTGATGAAATCTGACCATAAAGGAATTGACGTGAAAATCGGCACTGAAAATACAGTGGAGGCTGCAAGCAATTCTAGTATCATTACAGCGACATATGAACTTGAAGGGATTCCGTTAGGAACGATAGGTATATTTGGCCCAACTCGTATGGATTATAGTCGAGTGATTAGTATAGTAGAATTTCTAGCGAAGGATTTCTCTACATTTATTACAAAATTGTATAAATGATTTAAGATAATAAAAAGTGGTGGGGAGATAACTCTCCCTATCTATTTCCGCTGTGATAGCATCGAATAACAGGTATACGAAAAAGTCCTATATGAAGGATCAACGATACCCTAATAAAGGACAGGATTATTTCTACAAGGGAGTTAATTTATAATGAATAGTAGGAATCAATCAGAAAATGAGACGAACGACCGCTTGGCAGCATTACATACGAACATCGGTGCAATAAAGGCAATAGCATCCGCAGTCGAAGCTACATTAGGCCCAAAAGGCTTGGATACGATGTTGGTGGATACAACTGGAGAAGTGATTATTACCAATGACGGAGTGACTATTTTAAATAAAATGGAAGTAAATCATCCAGCAGCAAAAATGCTGATACAGATAGCGCGTTCACAGCAGGAGAAAATAGGGGACGGGACTACGACTGCAACCATTCTTTCTAGTGAATTGTTGACAGAAGCATTAAATCAGGTGAACAAAGGGGTCCCAATTCCTAAAGTAATTGTAGGAATTAAAAAAGGAATTCAATTTGCAATTAATAAGTTAGAGGAACATTCAAGACCAATAATGGATTTAGAGGATAGAGGCTTAAATAGAATTGCATATATTGCAGGGAGAGAGCATGATGATGTAGCTCAGCTTATTGTAGAAGCAGCCCAATTGGTGGGAAAAGAAAAACTAAAGGATATTCATTTTACATTTTCTGATGCAATTACTGCACACAAGGGTTCAGAGAATGAATTAATATCGGGAGTCATTCTTAGCAAAAAAAGAATGAATTCACAAATGCCTAAATGGATTGGTCAGGCAAAAATTTTAGTCATTCAAGATGCTTTCGAACCAGAGGAAATTGATGATGAAGCATTGGGTACGGAAATTGGTTTTAGTAAATATTTAGAATACAAGGAAACCTTTAAGCGAAATTTGAAAAAAATAGCTGACTTAGGGGTGAATGTGATTGCAGTGGACCGTGGTGTAGACCCAATTGCAGAAGAGTTTTGTAATGATCATGACATTATGGTAATTCAAAGACTACTAAGTCAAGATTTGAAACGACTTGTTGAACATACAGGAGCAAAGACAATAAAACGGACAGGACTTCAAAAAGAGGAAAAGGAATTAGAAAGCTACTTAGGGTATGCTGAAGCTGTTTTTGAAGATGAAAAATTACAAAAAACAAGAATTGTTAATGGCAAGGGAACACCCACAGCAGCTATCCTTGTTGGCGCAGCCACTGAAGAAATCGTTGATGAAAGAGAAAGAATGGCAAAGGATGCAGCCTCAGCAGTACAGGCAGCAGTTCGAAATGGCTTTGTACCAGGCGGAGGCTCTATTGAGCTTCATATTGCCCTTTCATTAGAAAATGAACGCAATCAGACAAAAGGACTAGAAGGTTTTGGTCTGGAAGCTGTTGCTACTGCGTTAAGAAAACCTATGGCGCAAATTATTCTTAATGCTGGATATTACCCACTTAAAAAAATAGGAGAAGCAAAAGGTTTGCAGCTTGAACAAAATAAAGATTCCATTGGAATAAATACGGACAACGAAACTTTGTTAGACATGGAAGAAGCAGGAATTATTAATCCTACATTGGTCAAAATCCATGCATTAAAAGCCACTGGTGAAATAGCTGAAGCTATTTTAAGAATACATACCATAATAAAAATGAAGAAGGAAGCGTTAGATTAGGAGGTGACGACACATGGCTGAACAGGTAAAGGAGAATGAAAACCAAGTGATGGAAGAGGTAGAAGTAGAAAATGAAAAGATGGATAGTGGTAGTCAACAGGAAGAGATAACAGAGCTGAAAGAAGAAGAAATAGAAGAGAAAGTAGAAGAATCTGAAGAGGTAGTAGAGCTGAAAAAACAGATAGAAGAGTTAGAAAGTCGTCTGCTTCGCTCAAAAGCAGATTTTGAAAATTACAAAAAAAGAACCAGAGTAGAAAAAGAGGAATTAGCTAAATATGCCAATGTAAGATTGATAGGGGAAATTCTACCGATCTTCGATAATTTTAAAAGAGCAATTGATTCAAGTGATGAAATGCAAAATATTGATTCCTTAATTGAAGGAGTTAAAATGGTATATAGACAGCTTGAAGAAATGCTAACAAAAGAAGGGCTTGAACCTATTGAATCGATTGGACATACGTTTAATCCTGAACAGCATCAGGCAGTAATGCAGGTAGAATCTGATGAACACGACTCTGGAGTGGTAGTGGAAGAACTACAAAAGGGGTACAAATTAAAGGATAAGGTTATCCGTCCATCTATGGTAAAGGTGAATGCTTAGCCTTGATGGATTCACAATATAAAAACAAATAGTAAAATATTTTTATGGAGGTATTTGATAAATGGGAAAAGTAATTGGAATTGATTTAGGAACAACTAACTCATGCGTAGCAGTAATGGAGGGAGCAGAGCCTGTTGTCATTCCTAATGCAGAAGGAAATCGTACAACACCATCAGTAGTGGCCTTTTCAAAGGATGGGGAACGTTTAGTTGGGGAAACAGCAAAACGACAAGTAATCACTAACCCTAACACAATAAGCTCCATTAAGCGTCATATGGGTACAGACTATAAAGAAACCATCGATGGAAAAGAATATACACCTCAACAAATTTCAGCTATTATTTTACAAAAGCTAAAGTCAGATGCGGAAAGCTATTTAGGAGAACAGATTACGCAAGCAGTTATTACTGTACCTGCTTACTTTAACGATAGTCAACGTCAAGCAACAAAGGATGCTGGGAAAATTGCAGGCTTAGAGGTACTAAGGATTGTAAACGAACCGACCGCTGCATCTTTAGCATATGGTTTAGAAAAAGAAGAAGATCAAACCATCCTTGTTTATGACCTTGGTGGTGGTACCTTTGACGTTTCCATTCTTGAACTAGGAGAAGGATTTTTTGAAGTAAAAGCGACAAGCGGTAATAACCGCCTTGGTGGAGATGACTTTGACCAAGCAATTATCGACTATTTAGTTGCGGAGTTTAAGAAGGATAATGGTATTGATTTAAGTAAGGATAAAATGGCTTTACAGCGTTTAAAGGATGCTGCTGAGAAAGCGAAAAAGGACCTTTCTGGTGTTCTAACCACAACGATTTCTCTGCCATTTATCACAGCGGATGCTACTGGTCCTAAGCATTTAGAAGTCACATTAACTCGTGCTAAATTTGAAGAACTAACAGCAGATTTGGTAGAAAAAACAATGGGCCCAACTCGTCAGGCATTAAAGGATGCAGGATTATCTCCTAATGAGATTGATAAAATTGTACTAGTTGGTGGTTCAACTCGTATTCCAGCTGTACAAGAAGCGATTAAGAAATATACTGGTAAAGAACCATTTAAAGGAATTAATCCTGATGAAGTGGTAGCACTCGGCGCTGCTGTTCAAGCAGGAGTGCTTACAGGTGATGTAAAGGATGTCGTATTACTTGATGTAACACCACTTTCATTAGGTATTGAAACACTAGGCGGCGTATTCACCAAGCTAATAGAACGTAATACAACGATTCCTACAACCAAATCGCAGGTCTTCTCAACTGCAGCAGATAACCAAACATCTGTAGACATTCATGTGCTACAAGGGGAACGTGAAATGGCGGCATATAATAAAACCTTAGGTCGTTTCCAATTAACAGAGATTCCTTCTGCACCACGTGGTATTCCACAAATAGAGGTTAGCTTTGATATTGACGCAAACGGAATCGTTAATGTTTCTGCAAAGGATCTTGGTACTGGTAAAAGCCATAAAATCACTATTACCGCTTCTAGTGGATTATCCGATGATGAAATCGAAAACATGGTAAAACAAGCAGAGGAACATGCTGAAGAAGATAAAAAACGTCGCGAGGAAGTAGAGGTTCGCAATCAAGCCGATACAATGGTCTATACAACAGAAAAAACGTTAAAGGATTTAGAAGGAAAAGTAGACCAAGGAGAAGTAGATAAGGCGAATGAAGCGAAGGATGCGGTGAAAAAAGCCTTAGAAGGCGATAACATCGATGAAATAAAAGCTACAACAGAAAAATTAACGGAAATTGTTCAACAGCTTTCTGTAAAACTATATGAACAAGCACAACAACAAGCAGGTCCTCAAGATGGAGAAGCAACAAAAGAAGATAATAAAGATAATGTTGTTGATGCGGATTATGAAGTTGTAGATGATGAGGAGAAAAAATAACCATTATAATTAATTTCTACCTCTTAAGAGTCAAAGTCACTGGCTTTGACTCTTTGGTATTAATAGAACGGGGGAATTAG
>JAENYW010000173.1 GCA_016841555.1 Tepidibacillus decaturensis | reverse complement strand
TGCATCTTCGTCCTTGTTATGACTTAAAAAAGAAAACTCCTTTTGGAGGTGAGAAGTGGGACGTGAGAGGTGGGAATGAAAAAATCGGTCAAACTTCGAAAGAATTCTCCACTTTATTTTTCGTATAAAAATCTGATAAATTCTTCAAATAATAAGGAATGATATTTATCTTTATGATAAATAGTGTGAAAGGATCTTTTAAATTGAACATCCTTCACTACTAATCTAACTATTTTTTGGCTTTGTAGCTCGTCCTTTAGGGCAGCCTTTGATACAATTGCAATTCCTATATTTGCTTCTACCGCTTTCTTGATTGCTTCTGTATTATTAAATACATGCTTGTACTGATAATGGAAATGATATGTTGCCATCACCTTTTCAAATACTTCCCTTGTTCCACTTCCTTTTTCTCGTATAATAATGTCTTCTTTAATTAACTCAGCCATTTCCACCTCTTTTTTATTGCTCAACAGATGATTGCTTGAACAGATGACGTATAATTCATCCTCGACATAGTGCTTTGCCACTATATCCTTTGAATGAATCAATCCCTCTACCAAGCCTATGTCCACTTGGTTGTCTAATACCATCTCTTCTATTGCGTTTGTGTTATCTATTACATAGGAAATATCTATATTAGAATGTGTTTCTCGGAATTTTCCGATGATATCTGGCAATAGATAAATTCCAATGGTTGTACTGGCACCGATTAAAAGCCTACCTGATTTCATATTGGCCATATCCTTCATCGTATGCTCTGCCTCTTCGACTAAGGTAAGAATCCGTTTGCTGTATGTTCTTAGTACTTCCCCAGGATAGGTTAATATGATTTTTTTATTTATACGGTCGAATAAGGCAATATCTAAATCCGCTTCTAAATCTAATATCGTTTGGCTGATTGCTGGCTGCGTCATATACAATTTTTTGGCAGCAGCAGACATACTGCCCAACTCACAAACGGTAAGAAAGATAGCTAGCTGTCTTAAATTCATAACAATCACCTCATAAGTATTTGCTTATGATTATTATCATATCATATTATTTTACTTATTTCTAAAAAGGAATTATGATTAGTCATAGATTTTTAAATGGATATGTGCAAAAAGAGAGGAGAAAACGAACATCATGGAAAAGATTAAACGAATCATTCCTGGACTACTATTTACAGCTATTATAGCTTTTGTTTCGATCATGATTCAAAATATAGATTTTGTTCAAAAGCTTCATTTCAGTTCACTTATTATCGCTATACTCTTTGGGATAGTGATAAAAAATCTTCTTCCAGTACCAGATATTCTTCATGAAGGTATTCATTTTTCCTTAAAAAAGGTCCTTCGACTTGCTATTATTTTATTAGGATTTCGACTTAGCTTTATGGAGATGACGCAAATCGGAGGAAAAGGACTTTTATTAGTTTCCATCGTAACAACTGCTACTATCCTTTTTGCTGTTTGGCTTGGAAAAAGGTTTGGGTTAGATAAAGAACTCTCGATTTTAATCGGTGCTGGAACAGGTATCTGTGGAGCATCAGCGATAGCGGCAGTAGCACCAGTAGTTGATGCTGAAGAAAAGGATACAACCTTTGCCATTGCAACGGTTACTATTTTTGGAACCATTGCGATGTTTCTTTACCCTATTCTCTATAAGCTATTCCACATACCTAGTATTATCTATGCTGTATGGGCTGGAACTTCTATTCATGAGGTAGCTCAGGTAGTAGCTGCAGGCTTTGCTGCTGGAGACGAAGCAGGACAATTTGCAACCGTTGTAAAATTATCTAGAGTACTATTAGTTATTCCTGCAGCTATTATTTTGGGCTATAGTATGATGAAGCATTCGAAAAGTAAAGGTAATGAATGGAGTACAAAGAAAATCACCATCCCTTGGTTTGTATTTGGATTTGGAGCAGTTGTAGTGATTAATTCTTTACATGTCGTACCACAGCAAATAACGAATCAACTAATTACTCTAGATGGATTTCTCCTTACGCTAGCAATGGCGGGAATGGGGTTAGAAACAAGCATAGAAAAAATGAAGCAGGTTGGAATGAAGCCTTTTTATGTTGGGTTATCCACCTCCGTGTTCATTAGTGTAATTGGTTTTATCATGGCAGAGGTATTATTTTAGAGAAAAATCAATTTGACATTTTGTCTACAGGAGATCCAGAAGGTCGTGAGATATGGTAAGTAGTTACATACCTGAACGCGGAGATTTAATCTGGTTTCAATTTAATCCTCAATTTGGGCATGAGCAGGCAGGGAAAAGACCAGCTTTAGTTATCTCACCAGCTGCTTATAACGAAAGAGTCAGATTAACCCTCGTATGTCCAGTGACATCGAAAATAAAGGGATATCCCTTTGAGGTTATCATTCCTCAAGATTTACCGATTGAAGGGGCTATTCTTTCTGATCAAGTAAAGAGCCTTGACTGGCAATCACGCCACGCGTCCTTCATTTGTAGAATAACAAATAAGACTTAATAGAGGTCATTTCAAAAATTGAATGTTTAATATCTACATAGATCAAAAAATAATCCATCTAAATTTTACAGCTTATTCCCTTTTGATCTAGTTCTTTTAAGGCATCTGTTAAATCTGGTAAATGTTCAATAATCGCCTTTAACATTCTTTCATTCTCTTTCGGTTCTCGCAGTGAGTAATAGACCCATTGTCCATTTTTTCTTTCCTTGACCACATTCAATAATTTTAGCTTTCGTAAATGCTGAGATATGGCTGGTTGAGATACTTCTAAAAGGTCTGTCAATTCACAAACACACAGTTCCCTTACTTTGAGTAAAGAAAAAATCGTCATCCTCGTCCTATCGCCTAGAATTTTTAGTAGCTGCGCATATATATCAATTTGTTCGGTATATTCCTTCAACTTTACCTACCTCCTTACTCCACATAAATCCTATATATCTTAATTTACTTCTTTATATAAACGATCTTTATTGGGTTAAGACCTACGCTTCTATAAGCGCAGGTGTGGTAGACTCCCCGTCTGATTCCCCGATGTTTAGCTAGCTGAATAAGTTCACTATGTATATAATTATATACTTATGTTAATAGTGTTTCAAGTTCTACAGAAAAAAATGGTATATTATCCGTTATAACAAAATGAATAGTGTCTTGTTTATTTTTTTGTTTTATTTTAATATATAATTATATAATTATATTATAATACAGAAAGGAGTATGATCACTTGAACAAACATACAGAAAAAAAACTATCTTTTCTGGATCAGTACTTAACTTTATGGATTTTCCTCGCTATGCTAGTTGGTATCGGTTCGGGCTTTCTCTTTCCCAATTATGTTGAGTTTCTCAACCAATTCCAAGTTGGGACAACCTCTATTCCAATTGCAGTAGGCTTAATTCTGATGATGTATCCACCACTTGCAAAGGTTCGTTATGAAGAATTAGGTCGTGTCTTTCGTAACCGAAAGGTTTTGGGGCTTTCACTGATTCAAAACTGGGTTATTGGCCCTATTCTTATGTTTGTATTAGCTGTCATTTTTTTGAGAGATTATCCTGAATATTTTGTAGGACTTATTCTAATTGGATTAGCTCGCTGCATTGCAATGGTTATTGTTTGGAACGATCTTGCTAAAGGAGATACGGAATATGCAGCAGGACTAGTTGCCTTTAATTCAATATTCCAAGTCATCTTTTATTCGATTTATGCCTATATTTTTATTACTGTTTTACCATGCTGGTTTGGTATACAGGGAGCTATAATAGATATTACTATAGTAGAAGTAGGTAAAAGCGTCTTTATTTACTTAGGGATTCCTTTTATAGCTGGTATAATAACACGCTACTCTCTAATTAAAGCAAAAGGGCCATCATGGTACGAAAAAGTTTTTATACCGAAAATTAGTCCAATAACGTTAATTTCTTTATTGTTTACTATTATTATCATGTTTTCCCTTAAGGGAGATACAATCATTCATTTACCTTTAGATGTTTTTCGAATTGCTATTCCACTATTGATTTACTTTGTGATCATGTTCATCATTTCATTCTTCATGGGTAAAAGAATAGGTGCTGACTACCCTATTACCACCACATTGTCATTTACGGCTGCCAGTAATAATTTTGAGCTAGCAATCGCTGTTGCAGTAGGTGTATTTGGTATTCATTCAGGTGCTGCCTTTACAGCTGTTATCGGTCCTCTTGTTGAGGTACCTGTGATGATTGGCTTAGTAAACGTTGCTCTTTATTTTAAGAAAAAATATTTTGTAAATTCTATGTAAAGAATTTGTGATAATTACGTTATGAATTATCTATAGTGTTGACTTTCCTTTTAACCTTTGGTTATATATAAGTATATATTTATATAAATATAAGATAACGAATGCGAGGTACTAGAATGGACAACAAAAAACCAATTATCTACTTTATCTGTACAGGAAATTCATGTCGCAGTCAAATGGCTGAGGGCTTTGGTAAGAAATATGCTAACGGAGCGTTCGACGTATATAGTGCGGGAATTGAAGCGCATGGCTTAAATCCAAGGGCTGTAGCCTCTATGAAGGAAGCTGGAATTGATATGAGCAATCATACATCCGATTTTATTGACTCCGAGCTACTTCATAATGCTGCCTATGCCATAACATTATGTGGCGATGCGGAGGAGCGTTGTCCTTATACTCCACCCCACGTAAAAAGAATGCATTGGGGCTTAGAGGACCCTGCAAAGGCTACAGGAACAGAAGAAGAAATAATGGCTGTATTCCAAAAGGTAAGAGATCAAATAGACCAGCTAGTCTTTGATTTGTTTCAAGAGATAATAGAAAAGTAAAACTTTTATTTATATAGAGAAAAAATAAGCTACTAGCCCTCAATAAATAGAGGGTTAGTAGCTTATTCTTCTAAGATGGTAATATATTCCTTTCCTGTGATAACTTTATTATTAACTATAACAGCTCCTATAATTTCATACATACCAGATTTATCAAGTGTAATATTAATTGAATCACTTTTATATTTAGCATATGGTAACACAGTTTTTGAGATACCTGATAAAAACCGATGACTAGGTATAGCCTCTATAATATTATTATTATCGTCTATTATCTGAATGGTAATTGGATAATGGGGTTTTTCGTAATATTCCGTTACTTTCACAAATTTAATCGTATTATTTTTCAAATAAGGATTAATATAAATAGTTTCTCCAATAGAATATATATCTTTATCTGTATCTATTATTACTTGGAAATTTTCTTTCTTGAGATGAGTAACAGATATTAAAACGATGATAAGAATCATTAAAAAGAAAAGATATTTTTTTTTAATATCTATCACTTCCTTATTTAATACTTTTCAACGCTTCACGGTGAATTTCGATTGTCTTTGCAATATCCTCATCCGTATGAACTGTTGACATGAAGAGTGCCTCAAATGGAGATGGTGCAATATAGATGCCATGATCCAATAAGTATCCATGGACCTGCTTAAAGTGTTCTAGGTTAGAGGTTAAAGCTGTTTCGTAATTAACCACTTCTTCCCCTGTAAAGAAAAAGCCAATCTTTGAGCCCACTCGATTAATACGGTATGGAATCCCTGTTTCCTCTGCATTTTTAGCCAATCCATCGGCAAGTAATTTAGACTTACGTTCTAGTTCTTCATAAACACCTGGTTGCTTTAATAGCCTCAAGGTTGCAATTCCTGACGCCATCGCTACAGGGTTTCCAGAAAGTGTTCCTGCCTGATAAATAGTACCAACCGGTGCTATATGCTCCATGATTTCTTTCTTTCCACCGTAAGCCCCAACTGGCATTCCTCCACCAATCACCTTACCTAAGGTGGTTATATCGGGGATAACACCATATAATCCCTGTGCACTATGTAAGCCTACTCTAAAACCTGACATGACCTCATCAAAGATTAATAAAGTTCCATATCGCTTGGTAATCTCTCGTAATCCCTGTAAAAATCCCTCTTTCGGTGGAACGACACCCATATTTCCTGCAACAGGCTCTATGATGATTGCTGCTATATCTTCACCAAAGCGTTCAAAGGCAAGACGTACCCCTTCTAAATCGTTATAAGGAACGGTAATTGTTTGGGAAGCTGTTCCTTCTGGCACACCTGGACTGTCTGGAAGACCTAGTGTTGCAACACCTGAGCCAGCTTTAATTAAAAGACTATCACTATGTCCGTGGTAGCTTCCTTCAAACTTTAAAATTTTATTTCTTCCTGTGTATCCCCTTGCTAAACGAATGGCACTCATGGTTGCCTCCGTACCAGAATTGACCATACGTATCATTTCAATCGAAGGAACCAATTCAATAATTAATTTAGCTATTTCATTTTCTAAGTATGTTGGTGTACCAAAGCTGGTTCCCTTTGCTAAGGTTTCCTGCACAAAGGTGAGTACCTCTGGATGGGCATGTCCAACAATTAACGGTCCCCATGACCCTACATAATCAATATATTCATTTCCATCAATATCATAAATTTTAGCGCCTTTCCCATGATCTATGTATACAGGATTACGATTGACTGATTTAAAGGCACGAACAGGACTGTTTACCCCACCAGGCATCAAATTAACCGCTTCCGCAAACTGTTTAATCGAATTGTCGTAACGACTCATAAAATATCCCTCCTATTCTGATTTAGATAAATAAGCT
>JAENYW010000172.1 GCA_016841555.1 Tepidibacillus decaturensis | reverse complement strand
GCTGAAAAGGTAGAACTAACAAAAAAGATTCTGTTGCAGTTGTAGATGCTGTATTTGATTCTATCTAAGAATCATTACAACAAGCTGAAAAGATACAATTCATAGGATTTGGTAACTTTGAAGTTAGAGAACGTGCAGCTCGTAAAGGACGTAATCCGCAAACTGGTGAAGAAATCGACATTGCTTAAACTAGATTCATATTATTAATATCAGAAATAAAATATTAGGAAATTATATTTGGTGATTCTAATAAAGAATATGAATCAAAAATATGGTAGTTCTTAGAATAAGTAAATGGTATAATAGATTGGACTCAAAGAAAGCTAATAAGATAATGGAGGATTACAAGATTAATGGAAGTTCTTGGAATGAAGGAATTTATTTCAATGTATGAATACTTCAAAAATAATCCTGCTATAGCATTAGCTGGATCTGTTATATTTTCAATAATTATTTGGCTGTATAAAGATAGTAAGACTAATTTTTATAAAAATTATGAGTCTAAATTAAATGATTTAGACAGACAATTACAGGAATTTTACCATCTCGAGAGTTTAATTTCATACTTTACTAATGAGAAAAATCCCAATACTAAATTTGAGATATATAAGAAAATAGCAGATAGTAATCAATATTTTTCGGAGAATTTAAGAGAAACAGTAATTGATTATTTCGAAGATAATGATGATTTAAAGTTAACTATTATTAAAAAAATAATCCAAATAGAAATAAAAAAACTAAGAGAGGAGAAAAGAAAACTTATTTTAGAGAAAAGTCCTGAGGACATCTTCAATTATATTATTAATTTATTTAGGCCAATAAAAACTATGGTAATAATATTTATCATGGTAGTATTCTCTGTTTTATTTGTCCATATAGTAAAATATGATGACACTTCAATATTAAATAAAGTATCTGTTATATCTCTATTGTTTGGAATAATGATCAGTTTATTGGTTATTTATTTTGGAATAGAACGATTCATTAAGATTTTAAATAGACACAATGATTGGAGATATATTTCGCTTATAGTAATTACTTTTTTGGCTCCTTTTATTATTCTAGTCTTAAGTAATTTATTACATATTTATTGGCTAATGATATCTATTCCTTTTATACAAATAGCTACTCTAAAAATTTCAACGAATTATTTCTCAAATGAAAAAATTATCATCATTGAATGATATTATATTAGTTCAAGCAATGAAATTGCTTTAGCGTATTATTAAAAATAATCCTACTAAAAATCACGAACTCTTTACGAACTTTTCTACACTTTCTATATGATACATTTATATTAGGTAAAGAAGCATACAAAACCAACCCTAACTGATACGGGGTTGGTTTTTTTGTGCAAAAGTAAGGGAGTGTAAGCATGTCAACTAAAATAGAGTGGACAAATGAAGTATGGAACCCAATAAGTGGGTGCACCAAGGTATCGGATGGATGCAAGAACTGTTATGCAGAAAGAATGGCTAAACGTCTTGCTGGAAGATTCGGCTATCCAGAAGGTGATCCATTTAAGGTAACTTTGCATCCAAGTAAACTAAATGAGCCAATAAAGTGGAAGAAGCCAAGACGTATCTTTGTTAACTCCATGAGTGATTTATTTCATGAAGATGTGCCTTTTGAGTTTATTAGTGATGTATTTATGGTAATGGCTTTAAATCAGCATCATATTTTTCAGATTCTTACGAAAAGACCTGATAGGATGCTTGAGTATTTTAAAAAAGTTCCTGATAACTATCGTTTAGTAATCGGTAAGACAGCAAAATGACTTCTTAAAAATGGAGAAGGAAATTCATTAGTAAGCGATACTCGATTAAAATGGCCATTGAATAATGTTTGGCTTGGTGTATCTGTTGAAAATCAAAAAGTAGCAGATGAACGGATACCATATCTATTATAGACACCTGCAAAAGTGAAATTTCTGAGCATGGAGCCTTTATTAAGTGCTGTTGACATAGAAAGTTACCTTATCGTTGGTAAAGATGATGGTAGAGAAGTGAAAAAGGGAATTGATTGGGTAATAGTTGGCGGTGAATCAGGACCAAAAGCACGACCTATACATCCAAATTGGGTACGAGACATTCGTGATCAGGCGCTATCAGCTGGTATACCATTTTTCTTCAAACAATGGGGAAAGTGGGCTCCAATACATGAATTACGAGCAAATGAACCAGGAATCAAAGGGAAACAATGGTGTAATTTTGACCCTGATACATCCGTTTGTAAGGTAGGCAAAAAGAAAGCTGGTCGGATCCTTGATGGTCGAACATGGGATGAATTTCCGAGTGATAGTAAAGGAGAATTCAAATGATAGCGAGTAGCTTAAACAGATATTTTAACATTGTCTATATGATGTCTGGTCGATATAGAGTTAGATATATTGCTAGAGTTATCTCTTGGGAAAATCGAATAATAAGAATAAGGGACAAAGATCAAAAAGAACATACACTCAAAGAAGAACATATTCGTTTAATGAAGCCTACCATACCAACGCAACTAAAGGTTCCTATACCAAAAAAAGAATCCAAGCAGCAAGAGCTTTTTTCAGAAGATATGCTGTAATAGAAGGAATTAGGTATATGAGTAAATTAAATTAATGTCGTTTATTCTATGATAAAAGATAAATATTATTTGCATCAATTAATACATATGGGATATTACAAGAAGGGAAGCATGTATTACCAGAATATTGCCTCCGTTTTTTAGTTTTACGAGAGTATGCTATGTTTACGGTAGTGATGTAGTTACGGACCCAAAACTTTTAGTAGAAACATTTAAATCAAGAATTATTAATGCTGCGTAGAACAAAAGAAGAAGTACTGAAAGAGCTGCCTCCTAAACGAAGAATTGTACAAGAAATTGATCATGACGAGACATATTTTAATAAATATCTGCAAAATGCATTTGAACTATTAAAGAAGATGGATTTAACAAAAAATAATTTAGAACGTAGATGGATAAAAGAAAGAAAAAATGAAAAGAAGAAATGTAGATATGAGATTAGCAAATGGTATTACAAAGGCAAAGTATGTTTCTGATTTTTTTAAAATGCTATTAGAAGCAGGAGAATCCGTGGTTTTATACGGTTGGCAACATGCGGTGTATGAAATATGGATGGAATATCTAAAGAAACATAATCCTGTAAAACTAACAGGAGCTGAAAATAACAAGGAGAAAGAGAAGAATAAGCAAAAATTTCTCGAAGGAGAAACAAACATTATTATTATTTCATTACGAGCTGCAGCAGGGTTAGATGGCCTTCAATATCGAGCGAATATTAATGTGTTTGGTGAATTAGATTGGTCTCCTGGTGTTCATAGTCAATGTTAGGATAGAACTCATCGAAAAGGCCAAAAAGATTCGGTTATAAGTTATTATTTAGTAGCTAGTGATGGAACTTATGAACAAATGTTGGGGGCCCTAGGATTTAAAACAGCACAGTTCGCTGGCATAATGGGTGGCAATATTGAGACAGAAGAAGATAAAATGGTTGCTCAGGTTGAAGTGGGTAAGCATATGGATATAGTCATAGAGAAATTGAGAGAGGAGAGAAAAAAAGCAAAAAGGATAAAAAATTATCATTTCTGCTATAAATTTTATATAAAAAATACTTATAGTTTCTCGTAGAATAATCTTTTTAATTTACTCTATGGTTTCAATTTTAATATTTGTTTCATTTAGTTCTCTGTTTGTAGTTACTGTAACTTGATAATCAATTATTTTATTCAATTCAGTATTATGCATCATGACACTAATCCTATTAGGATTTTCTAATGTCTTTAAAGATTCTTCACCGTATGCAAATTGGAAATTTAGGTTACCACTTGCTATGTCTATTGCTTTTATTGCATCTTTCATAATAAAACAAATATTTGATTTTGCTATTTTATTATCTTCAACTGGATTATTAAATATAACTATTAAATCATCTTGTTTATCATTATTTACATCAAACATAGCTTTGTCAACAATCACGGCTTTTGGGAATGCTTCTTTAAATATATTTAGATATTCTACTTCAACCGATTCTTTTTTATCAGATGAAGTATTTTGATTATTTGTAGTATTTATATTACTATCCTTTATAACATCACAACCTGTAATAAATATTATCATTATTAAGAATAGCAAGATTAGATGTTTCTTCAAGGTATCCTCCTCCTTTTTGGTTAATTATAACATAAAATAAAAAAATAAAAAAATAAAACAATAAATAATATTTTTTTTTTATAATTTGCAGGAATGGAAGGATTTACGTTGAATGTAATAATTGCTCACCTTTTTTAGTAAATATAATTTAAGGAGGAATAGCATTTGAAAACCAAAAAAACTCTAACAGTAATATTAATGATTGTTTTAGTATTCTCTAGTATGGTACCAGTTTTAGCAAAATCACAAAGTGAAAAAGGGACTTCAATAGGAATAATATGGGACGAAGAGACAGGTAAAACAACATATTATGATCTTGATAATCCACTAAAAGATAAACCAATTCATCTAGATAAACAACCTAGTAATGAAGATATTGAAAATGCTAAAAAGAAAAAATCAGATATTAGCCCTCAGGCACTTATGCCGGTACTAATTAGATATGATCAAGATAGTGCGAGAATCAATTATGAGGCAGAATATGTAGGATTCACTAGAGTTGATAATTCTAAGAATCTTTTTACACCTGCTAGTATTATTTTTATAGCAGATGATACTGATTCTTTTTCAGCATCAACAAGCGCAACATATGAAACTGGGCTTGAATTAGATGCAATCGTTGCTAAAGTTCAAGCTACAGTAACGATAGGTGGTACTGTTAAACGTGAATGGACTGCGGGACATAGTTATGGAGCTGAATCGTCAGTACCTCCAAGAGAAATCGGTAGAATAACAGCTTATATTCCTGGAACATATTCAGCAGGTACTTTAGTTTATAAAGTATATAATACGTATGATGACAGCTATTTCATTGATTATGTTGATATAGGTGCTACTGTACCAGCAAATCATGCTTGGAATTTAAAAGTAGAAATACCTTCAGAATAATGGTTTATAGTTCACAAAAAAGAATTAAGTAAGATTGGAAAAAGGGTGAGTGAATTATATTATTAATCATTCTGAATAAAACCGTGTATATATAAAATTATGCACGGTTTTATTCATGTAAAATGAAAAGCCCATGCTAGTAGTTGATCAAGAGGTCATTTCATAATGGCATAAGATATCTTTTATAGAAAAAAGGAGATAATTTAAGATACGTATTAAAAATGATTAATTAAGTATTTTCATTGTAAAAATGTAATTCAACTAAAAACCCTCCCATAAACGAACGTTTATGGGGCTTTTTTTGTTTTCAACATTTGATAGTGGAAATGTAGGAAAAGCAAGTTTCAAAACTATTCCCAAAAACAAGGAACTATTAAATTAGCAAAATACCCTTTATGGAACGCAAGGAGAGAAGAAAATTATGATATTTGAATATGCGAGAGTAAGTACCCATGATCAAAACCTAGATATGCAAATTGATGCTCTAAAAAAGTATGGAATAGATGAAAGAAATATATTTAAAGAAAAAATAACTGGTACAAAAAAAGATAGACCAGCATTAGATCAGCTGCTCAATATCATTAGAAAAGGGGATAAGGTAGTTGTATATAAGTTAGATCGTATTTCTCGATCTACTAAGCATCTGATAGAATTAACGGATATGTTCAGAGAAAATGGAATAGATTTTATCTCTATCCAGGATAGCATTGATACTTCCACAGCCATGGGGAGATTCTTCTTTCGAATTATGGCCAGTATCTCCGAATTGGAAAGAGATATTATTAGTGAAAGAACTAAATTTGGTTTAGAGAGTGCTAGAGCTAGGGGAAGAAAAGGTGGGAGGCCAAGAAAGAATAAAGAAAAGGTTAATCTAGCTATAAAAATGTACGAAAGCAAGGAATATACAATAAAAGAAATAGAAGTAGCTACAGGATTAAGTAAAACGACTATTTATAGATATTTGGAGTAAAAAGTAAACTTTTATCTAGTAAAATAGGAATACATACTTTAAAATGGTAAATGAGAATCAAATGCCCTAATCACGTATTATAAAACAAGTGGGTGAAATCAAAATGGTAGAAAAAAACTATAACTTTCAAAAACTAACTCCTATTAAAAATGCGGTTTTAAAAATATATAATGATGCTTTAGATTTCGTTTTTAGTAATGATGATATAAAGAATGTTGCAATTTCAGGTTCATACGGTGCTGGTAAAAGTAGTGTAGTGGAGACTTATAAAAAAACTAAATCTAATCTCCGTTTTATGAATATTTCTCTTGCTCACTTTGAATCAACATCACAGAGCGATACTTTTACAACGGGAAATAGTGATTCAAATTTAGAAGGGAAGATCATTAATCAACTTATCCACCAAATAGATCCGAAAAAAATTCCACAGACTCATTTCAAAGTAAAACAAAAAATATCTCGTAATAATGTAATAATAAAATCTTTAGTAATTATGATTTTTTTAATTTTAACAGTATATATATTAGGATTCAATAATTGGTCTGAGTTTGTTTCATCTTTGTCTGAATCAAGGCTGAAAAGTCTATTAATATATACAATAAATAGTACTTTTCCTTTTTATAGTG
>JAENYW010000171.1 GCA_016841555.1 Tepidibacillus decaturensis | reverse complement strand
GTATATTGATGCTGCTCACCAAAAAAGAATAATGGCAATGAATTATAATCTACTATTTGGTGCATATTCATTTAGTGAAAAAGACGGTGTGAAACCAGAGTGGGGATTATATAAGGATACGAAACACAAGGTTAAAGATGGACATTCCTTACCTAATACGTGGGCGACGAGCAAGCTAATCCTAGAAAACCCTGCAAATGAAGAATGGCAAGCATATATTTTGGAAAAAGAACAAGCTGTTTATCAGACCTTCCCTTTTGATGGTTGGCACGTTGATCAGCTAGGAGATCGAGGGCGTCTTTATGACTATCAAGGGAATATGATTGATCTGCAGGAGACATACGCTCCTTTTTTGGAGAAAGCGAAGGATAAGCTTCCTGTTCATCTTGTAATGAATGCAGTAAATGATTTTGGACAGATCAATATTGCACAAGCACCTGTTGATTTTCTCTATACAGAGGTATGGAATCCGATTAATACATATGGTCAGTTAAAAAACGTGATTGATCGCAATAACCGTTTAACCAAAGGAGAAAAAAACATTGTCCTTGCGGCATATATGAATTATAAAAAGGCAGACCAGCCAGGGGAATTTAATAAAGCTTCTGTGTTATTAACAGATGCAGTTATTTTTGCTTCTGGTGGAGCCCATTTAGAGCTTGGAGATACAGGGATGCTAGGGAAGGAATACTTTCCTAATAACAATTTAAGGATGACAGAGGATTTAGAAAAGAAATTAGAAGACTATTATCATTTTCTTGTAGCCTATCAGAATCTATTAAGAGATCAAGTAAAGCCAATAGACCGACAGGTGATGATTAATCAGAAGGAATACTCTAAATATCCCAAGAAAGAATCCATTTGGACGTTTAGTAAAGCGAAGGACGGCTATGAAATGTTACATCTGATTAATCTATCGAAGCAGAAATCCCTAAATTGGCGTGATGATTTTGGGGATTATGAGGAGCCTCCAAGGTTGCAGGAGCTAAAAGTGAAATACTATACCGATATGGGTGTGAGTAATGTATTTCTTGCCTCTCCAGATCACTTCCATGGAAGCTCTCAAGCTATCCCCTTTGTAGCTGGAACGGATGAAAAAGGCAACTATATAGAAATGACAATACCAGTTTTAGATTACTGGGATATGATTTATTTTGAAGAAAAAACGACGACAGAATAGGTGGTGTAAAATGGAACAGGTAAAGCTTTTACACTTAGATAGCTATCCTGATAAAGCACAATATCTTCCAAAAAATCAGGGGTATATCATCATCGAGCTGGAGGGAGATCGAGATGGTCTTGTCGAGATTATAGCACATTTTAAAAAGCTTCACCGATTGGAATGGGAAGAGAAGAAAACAGTTGAAATAAAGAAAGGGACGATAATAGAGCTTATGATTCCTTTTCAAGTACCAAATGTACCTTGGGAAGGGTATGGAGTAGATATGGCGATTTGGTCAAATGGGGAGATAATTGCGCAAAGGACTACTGCTTGGGATGTAGCAGACCATTGGAGAAGGGCACCAAGATATGGATTCTTAAGTGATTTTCATCAAGAGGAAAAAGGGTTGCTAAATGATGTTGAATCCCTAAGCAAATTTCATTTGAACATCATACAATTTTATGATTGGATGTACCGACATGACCAGCTTGTTCCTTTGGAGGAACAATTTATTGATCCTATGGGACGTTCTTTGTCCTATACAATAGTTAAGGAGAAAATCAACGCGATACATCAAAAAGGAATGGCTGCAATGGCCTATGGAGCTGTCTATGCTTCATTGAAGGACTTCTATGAAGAGCATCAGGAATGGGGATTGTACAAAAATAACGGAGAGCCCTATCACTTAATCGATATTTTTTATATCATGGATATTTCTCCTGATTCCCTTTGGAATGAGCATATAATTAAAGCATTTCAAAAGGTGATAGAAGAAGGGTTTGACGGAATTCATATGGATCAATATGGATTTCCCAAAAAGGCGTTTCGTATTACCCATGGAGAAAAGGAGCTTGTTGATTTAGCAAAATGTTATCCAGCTTTAATTAATCAGACGAAACAACAATTAAAAGAAGTAAACCCTGATGTTGGTCTTATCTTTAATAATGTCAGTAATTATCCTGTTCATACAACTGCAAAAGCGAATCAGGATGCAGTGTATATAGAGGTTTGGCCTCCAGTTGTTCATCTAAGAGAATTAAAGGGCTTGATTGATCGAGGACGTGAACTGAGTGGCGATAAGCACGTCATTCTTTCTGCCTATTTACCAAGCTTTAAATTAGGAGAAGGGGAAGATCCAACAGCTGCTGAAAACGGAGCATTACTTACAATGGCTACTATATTTGCTAGTGGTGGCTATCATCTGTTGCTTGGTGAAGAAAATAAGGTACTAACAGAAGCGTATTATCCTAGCTATGGTAGGATGAGGGAACCTTTTATTGAGGAAGTACGGAATTACTACGATTTTATCGTTCGCTATGGCAGACTGCTGTATGATCATTCATTGATTGATTTATCTTTTGTTTATACTGGCGGAATTAACACGGAAATCTCCTTTGAAGGGGAAGCTATTTTTACGCCTAACGGAGATGTAGATACCATTTGGACAATAGTAAAACAGCTACCAGACTATCAAATCATTCATCTGATTAATCTCGTAGGGCTAAAGGATGATTATTGGGAGCATGGAAAGAAACAACGTCCAAAGGAACAAAAGGACATTTTTTGTACGGTATTAATAGAAAAGGAAGTGAATGGAGTTTATCTGGCTAGTCCAGATATAGAAACGACGGAGCCGATTGAACTGGCTTATGTAATTGTTTCACATGAGCATGGGAAAGCAATTCGATTTGTAATACCTAAGCTATTGGTGTGGGATATGGTATACATTGATCTCTCTTAAGAATGTATATAACCTAGCTGACTGTATAATGCAGTCAGCTTCAGCTTGTAGAGAAAGTCCTATGTCTGCGTTGCTCCTACATCTAGGACTCTTACGTATGTCTGAATACGCTGCGATCCCTAGCTGTCGTCACGCCTTGATCTAGAACTTTCTTTACAAGCTGTTTATATTAATGTACTATTCATGAATAGAAAGCAGCTTCTTTTCCAAGTAGGAGACACCCTGATACATGAATGTGGCAGCTACGCTAATAATAAATAAGCTTAACATCACTAGGGTTAAATTAAACACCTGAAAGCCGTAGATAATTAAATAGCCCAATCCTGCTTTAGAAACAAGGAATTCTCCAACAATAACACCAACCCAGGATAGCCCAACATTCACCTTTAATGTAGAAATAATCGTAGGGAAGGAGGCAGGTAAAATAATTTTAAGAAAGATTTGCAGCTTTTTTGCACCAAAGGTTTGAGCTAATTTTAAGTAGTTGGGGTCCACCTCTTTAAAGCTTCCATAGATGACGATTGTGGTAATAATAACAGAAATGGCTAATGCCATTGCAATGATGGAGATATATCCCGCGCCAAAGGCAACGATAAAAATTGGACCTAACGCTACCTTAGGCATTCCGTTTAATACAACAAGATAAGGGTCCATCACCTTGGATACAAAAGGAGACATCCAAATGAAGGTAGCTAGGATAGTACCTAAAAGAGTTCCTAATAAGAAACCTATAAAGGTTTCCAATAAGGTAACATAAATATGATGCTGAAGCTCCCCTTTCATCATCATATCAATGAATAAATTAAAAATCTTACTTGGTTTACTAAATAAAAACTCATCCACCCACTGCATGTTGACACTCAATTCCCATATACCCAACAAAAAAATTAATAATAGATACTGCGTAATTTTTATATATATATCATATACTCGCAATTGAGCAAGGTATTTCGCATGCTCTTCTGACTTAGCTCCTTTACGAAGAAGTTTTTTTATCATCATTGTCTAGCTCTCTCCATATCATTTGAAAGTAGGATTGAAACAAAGGCTGTTCTCTTGCCATTAATGGAAGAGGGTTTCTAATTTCCATGGGAATGTTAAGTATTTTATTGATATGACCAGGATTTTTTCCGAGAATGACCACTCGATCGGACATAGCAATTGCTTCGCTTATATCATGGGTTACAAGGATGGCCGTTTTTTTATGCTTTCTTATTGTTTCTACTACAAGGTCCTCAAGCTTTAGCTTTGTCTGATAATCCAACGCTGAAAAGGGTTCGTCAAGGAGTAATATATCAGGATTTGTTGCCAATGTTCTCACTAAAGCAACACGTTGCCTCATCCCTCCAGATAGCTGGTTGGGATATGCTTTAGCATAATTGACTAATCCCATTTCATTTAATAGATAAAGAGTATGCTTTTTTGTAATGGGATTAAGTCTTCCTTGTATTTCTAAACCGAAAAAAATATTTTTTTCAATGGTTCTCCAGTTTAGTAAGTAATCCTGTTGTAGCATATAGCCGATTTTTGAGGTAGGACCGTTTATTTTTTGACCATCAATCCTTATTGTCCCTTCTGAAGGGGGAAATAAGCCAGATATCATTGATAAAATCGTACTTTTCCCACAACCACTAGGTCCTACAAGGCTAATAAACTCACCTTTTTCAACAGATAACTGTATGTTTTCCACTGCCAATATCTCATCTTTTTTCGTATGGTATCGTTTGCTTACCCGATCTAATAAAATTAGCGTATCACTCATAATTCCCCCTCCTCTTCCATATTCTATTCAATAGGCAGGAAGTGGGTTCATACACCACATGTTATTTAATGAAGGAAAGGTAGAAGGAGATTTTATCAGAATATAGAAGGTATAGAGAAGGTATTTAGGGTTGCGAATTAATTATCAAATAAAAAAGGTTTGGGGGCTAAAAAATGAATATGCGTTGGAGCTTAGACGAGTTGTATACGTCATTTGAATCAGAAGAATTTTATCAGGACATGGATCGATGTAAGAAGGAAATAGAAGAGGTTAAAGAATGGGTGAAAATTAACCTATCTAATCAGGGAAATCCTATTCAAAAGTTAGAGAGATATATTAGTAAGCAGAATGAATTGTTCCTTCTACTTACAAAATTGTATAGCTTTGCAGAATTAACGCTTAGTGTAGAAGCAAAAAACCAACAAGCATCCATTACAATAGATAAGCTAGAAGAGTGGAGTACAGAGCTAACAGAACCAGATGTAATATTTCAAAAATGGGTAAGCTCCTTGCATGAACTGGATAGTATTATTTCTAGTTCTACAGTCCTTGAAGAGCACCGCTATTATTTAGAAAGCATCGTAAAGAAAAGTAAATATATATTAAGTGAAAAGGAAGAAGTAATTATTGCTAAAATGCAAAATACAGGCTCTAATGCATGGACGAAGCTTCAGGAGCTTATTACCTCTACCCTTTTAGTAGATATAACGGTAGATGGGGAAGAGAAACAGCTTCCTTTATCTGTTGTACGGAATATGGCATATGATAAAGATGCTGAAATTAGGAAAAAAGCATACGAGGCGGAGCTACAAGCCTACAAAAAAATTGAAGAATCCTCTGCAGCTTGCTTAAATGGAATCAAAGGGGAAGTAGTTACGATAAGCAACATGCGAGGGTATGAATCACCACTGGAAAAAACCTTAATGGATGCTAGAATGGACAGTGAAGTATTAGCTGCGATGCTAACAGCTATGAAAGAAAGTATCCCTTCCTTTCATCGTTTTTATCGTAAAAAAGCAGAGCTGCTAGGCTATGAAGGTGGACTTCCCTTTTATGAATTATTTGCACCCATGGGTGAAGCCAACATGAAATTTAGCTATGATGAAGCGAGAGAATTTATCGTTAAGCATTTTCGTAGCTTTAGTGATCAATTGGCAGATTTTGCAGATCACGCTTTTAAGAATCGTTGGATTGATGCAGAAGCAAGGGAAGGAAAAAGAGGGGGCGCATTTTGTGCAAACCTGCGTAGTATTAAAGAAAGTAGAATATTAACCAATTTTACCGAAAGATTTAATGATGTTTCTACCATTGCTCATGAATTAGGACACGGTTATCACGGAGCTTGCTTAAAAAATGAAACCTATTTAAATACACATTATCCGATGCCATTAGCAGAAACAGCGTCCATCCTTTGTGAAACTATTATCCATGATGCTGCCATTCAATCTTTAGAAGATGATGAAGCCTTCGCAATATTAGAAGGTGGTCTGTCACATGCTGGTCAAATCATTATAGATATTTATAGTCGTTTTCTTTTTGAATCGGAGGTCTTTAAACAGAGAGAAGAAGGCTCGTTATCCGTGAATCAACTCAATGAAATTATGATGAATGCCCAAAAAGAAGCGTATGGAGATGGATTAGACCATCATTATCTTCATCCGTACATGTGGATGAATAAGCCTCACTATTATTACGCAAGTCTTAACTTTTATAACTTCCCGTATGCTTTTGGGATGCTGTTTGCCAAAGGACTCTATGCAGAGTATCTAGAAAGAGGAGAGGAATTCGTTAAGGAGTATGATCATTTGCTATCCGTTACAGGAAAGATGGATATAGTAGATGTGGCAAAAATGATGAATATTGATGTTCGCTCACCAGCATTTTGGCGAAGCTCATTAAAGCTGATTGAACTAGATATTGAAGCATTTATTAATATGGTATAGGAAAAAATTTTAAGCCCTTGGGAGATTTGAACATGCCCCTGTCAAGTAGACAGTGGAAATAATTAAAAAAATGTATAGC
>JAENYW010000170.1 GCA_016841555.1 Tepidibacillus decaturensis | reverse complement strand
TGAAAGTGGGAAATGGAAAATGGAATTATGAAGTTATCGGAAATACGATACCTGGGAATTCACTTCATAGCGGATATGATGAAAGTGGAATTTTTGCGGTAATTGAAGCACCATATGACCCTATTAATGCAGGTGAACTTGATACTATCGATATAAAGGCAGACGTTTATCAGTTCAGGGTAAGGTATAACTATGATGATGGAGACCATTATATATATAGTCCCTTTTCAGACGTAGTTTCTATCGGCATGAAGGCGTATTACGAGAACGCCAGCAACTGGGCCACCGTCGAGCTTGATAAAGCAGTGGAATATGGACTTATCACAGAAGCGATAAAAAATGACATGAAAGCGCCTATAACCCGTGAGGAATTTGCAGAGCTTGCAACAAGACTTTATGAAGTCTACACAGGGAAAAAAGCGGAAGCAGCTCCTGTGTCCACATTCACCGACACAACCAATTTAGAAGTATTAAAAGCTTTTAACTTAGGGATTGTCAATGGTATCGGAAACGATAAATTCGATCCAAAGGCACTTACCAACCGTGAGCAGATTGCTGCCATGCTGAATAGAGCCGCAGGTATTATTAATCCGACTGCAGACCTATCCATTGAGGGCGCACCAACCTTTGCGGATGAAAGTGAAATCGCCTTATACTTTGTAAATAATGTAAAATTCATGGCCAAAAATGGATTTATTACCGGTGTTGGTGGCAACAGATTTGATCCGAAAGCCCAAAGCACCCGTGAACAAGCAGTTTTGATAGCTGTAAGGGTATATGAAGCATATAAATAACAACATGTAGTATTGACTGTAGCGAAGGCTTCGGGAGGAGTTATACGGGTGCAGTAAAGGCATCGGAACTTAAGGAGCGGTGCCTTTACTCAACGATAGGAGAAAATCCTATCATATATTGAATGGATAAACAAATTTTGTGTACATCAAAGCCGCTTATTTCAATAGGATTATGTAATGGATATGTGAACGGCTAAATAATTAAGCCGATTTATCTTAAATGAGGGGGTTCATTATGAAAAGATTATTAACGGTTGTACTTGTCCTTTTATTAGTATTTTCTCTTGCCGCCTGCGGTGGTAACACTGAAACGGAGGGAAAAGCACCATCTAGTGTCGGGCAGGCTGAGTCGGAAGAGACCGGACAGAAAGAGCAGCCGATACAAACCGAAGCCTCTGGAGAGGTCAGTGACGGAAACGGTATTATCTGTATAAACTACAACGATTATGTCAATGCAAAGGACGAATTTTATGATTATGTGTTGGAGCAGAGCTATGACCATGAAGTTGTTTCCGTCTTTCAGAGCTTAGCGACAGTAAGTGAGCTAAATATCCTTAACTATCTGCTCCCATTACAATTCATGGGTGAATCGATGAAGAGTCTTGGCAAATATGACGCAGAGGTTGAATTGCTTATGTTCCAAAACCTATGGGGGGATGATGTAGAGGTTATTTACAATCAGGATACTGGTTATGCACTAAAAGGTACTGACACGGATGGCAGTGCCATAGAGGTGAAAGCCATGTACGATGGCGATGCCGATTCGTTGCGGCTTGAGGGATATAAAGACGACGCCCTTGCCCTTGTGTTTGAATACACCAGGATGGAAGGAGGGTATGCGGCGCAATACCATTTTAAAACCACCATCAGTAATGACAAAGGTAAGCCTATCGAAGGATTGTGTACCTATAGGACCATTTTTGAAGGTTCTAACGGTTCCAGCGCAAGGTTTGACAACGTGAATTCTGAACCAGATTCCATTTTCGGTAACGCTCCTGATCCAGATACCTTTATAGAAGGTGCTACCCACTGGCTTACCGTTGATAACGGAAAGTTTTCAGGCAGACTGAATAAAAATGAATTTTGAACGCCTGTTGTTGCAGTTATCCTATGCTCGATGGTGGAACTGCCGGTTGGAAAAGCTGTAAAGCTACAAGTACGCGCGGCATCTGGCACCATGAAAAACATGCTGTAGAGTGGAAAAGCAGCGATAGTCAAATTGGCGGAATTTCTGGAGATGGTATGGTTGATGCAAAATCTGAAGGCGAAGCTATAATAGAGGCAATACTTTCCAATAATAATAAGCAAAAAGATATTTGCCGGGGGACATTGAAGATGAAGATTTTGAGGCGTACAACATCCTATATGAATATAACGGTCTTACCGAAAAAGATGTTGAGGAATACATGCAGAAACTGATTGACAGTGGGTGGGAAGGAGACAGTTATATGGTGAGTAAAAACGTTGAATGGAAGGGAAAGCAATTTAAAGCATCAATAGAAGCGATGGGATATGAAGGAAATGTCTGCTTCAACTGTAATTTAGTAGAACTGGAGTAATACGATTCTTATTTAAATTGTAATGAGGATTTTTGGAATATTTCCGAGGAGGAATGATATTTTGAAGAAAATACTTATATTGATTGTTTATGTTTTTTTTGTGCTTACTTCAGCGGTTTATGGGCAGGAACTGCCGACAAAGCTGGACGATCCTACAGGACTTGTTGTTGAGCAGAAACACTATGAGGATGGTAGTGCCTATTTTATCCTAAGATTCAATATTTCAGAGAATGTTGTATCATTAACGAATAATAACAGCTGTATGGTATTGTATCAAGTAGATTATATGTCAAGCGGCAACTGGAAATCGGAAAGTATTGATGCCGATGTCTATCTGCCGACCTCAGCTTTAATTTCAAGTGAAGAATTGATAGAAACTATTTTTGACCCAGCTAACAACTTTCTTATTGGGGACATAAATACATCTGATTTATCTTTCAGGGTGAGGCTCGTGTGCAGTAGCTGGACGGATGACGGGGAAACAAAAGATATTTTCTCCGCTTTTTCAAATGTGGTATCATTCGGTACAGTGTCGGCAGACACAATGCCATCCGGGCAGGAGGATTTTTACCGTAATGCCAGCAGTTGGGCTGTAGAAGAGCTTAACAAAGCAGTTGAGTATGGCTTTATTACAGATAAAATCAAAGAGGATATGAAGGCGCCGATTACAAGGGAGGAATTCTGCGAAGTTGTGGTAGGACTATACGAAAAGCTTACAGGAACTACTGCTACATATGACAGCAATCCCTTTAACGACACAACCAACCAAGAGATATTGAAAGCCTATGAACTTGGTATTGTCAAAGGGATCGGAGAAGGAAAATTCGCCCCCAATAACCTGATAACAAGGCAGGAGATAAGCGTTATGCTTAGTAGGGTGGTCAAGGTATGTAATATGGAGGCTGACTTCTCCACCAGCGGCGTTGGAAAGTTCAAGGATGAAGAGGAGATAGCCCCTTGGGCCATTGATGCAGTACGTTTTATGTTTAATAAAGGTATTGTCAAAGGCATCGGAGATGGAAGCATAGACCCTAAGGGAAATACCACGAGGGAAGAGGCAGTGCTCCTCGTAGTAAGGACCTTCGAAAAATATATGAACGGTTCCAAGTGATGTATCACAACACCTCTAATTTCAGTAGCTATTTAAGGAGAGATAGTGTCGCAAAGCTACTTATTAGTAGTTTAACGACACTCCCTTTTGTATTTAGGGCTGTTTTCAATGTAAACTCTCAACATTTTATTATACTATTCACTTAGACATCGTCCTTTCCCGGGCAAGCGCAGGATATGACAATAACGCTAGAGATTTGCTAATATCCGTAACATGGTTCGATTGATTTCGTAGTAAGATAAAATCGGGTTTTTCATGGAGTCCCTTTTTGGTAATAAAAACATACCCTAATATAAAGCACCTTATTAGTTTACTACGAAAGGGACAAATATTGATGATTAATGTTTTTCTTGATGATAAACGACCGAATCCATCAGGATTTATATTGGTACGAACAGCAGATCAAGCGATTGATTTATTGAAAAAAGAAAGAATAAAAATCCTCTCATTGGATTATAATTTAGGCACTAAACCTTTTACAGGCCATGATGTTGTACGCTATATGGTAAAGCATAACGTTTACCCTCAAAAAATTATCATTCATTCTGCTAATCCTTTCGGTAGAAAAAGGATGTTAGACTTATTAAAGAAATATAAACCTAAATCAGTATCTTTAACCGTATATCCACTTCCTTACAAACTGTGAGATGATAAAGTACATTAATAATAAAGGAATATTATGGCTAATGTAGAATGATAATAATACTGTGAAAAAAAGGGAACGAACTAGAAATTAGAGACTATTATTTAGGAGGTAAAGAAATGGCTGAACTTAAATATGAAAACATCAAAAAAATAGGAGAAATATCTTTATCGCAAAAGGGATGGACAAAGGAATTAAATCTTATCAGTTGGAATGGAAGAGATCCTAAGTAAGATATAAGAGATTGGTCTCCAGACCATGAAAAAATGGGTAAAGGCATTACAATCTCAGTTGACGAACTAAAGAAGCTTAAAGAAATTTTAAATAATATGGATATTTGAGGGGAACGATTCTCTAGTAAATGAAAAAGGAGGCAGAGACGTATGGGGATAGAGCCTGAAAAATTCTTATGTGCATTTAATGCACAAGGCTGGTCAAAATTTGACGCGAAAAAATTAGAAGAATTCGCAAAAAGACATCTTCAAGCATTTAAACCTCAAGAAACACAAGAAAATTATTGTGAGGACTGCCACCAAACAAGTAATCATATTTTTCATACCATGCAACTAATAGATGATAAACATCGATACAATAAGGATTTTTCCAAGACATTTCATTTAAAAATGGATAGCGCAGAAATGGATCAAGAGCTACATGAATTAGTTATTATTCAATGTCCGAATTGTGGTCATTGGAGAGTCGCCATTTAAAACAAATGGTCGTATGATCTTTGATGGAAAAAATAGGTCCTTACCTTCACGGATTCTTTTCTCATTTTAGAGAAATATTATCTATAAAGAAGAAAGATAGATAATACCCATCAAGGAGTGACTCATTTGAAACGCTTTTATCTTTTATTTACAACAATCACCTTGTCTGTTGTATTGATTGCGTTATACACTACACCAATCTATGGGAATAATGCTTATAATTTTGGCTTTAAGAAAAGTAAAAACGGAAATCTAGCTTCTATTGCACAGGAAGGATTTATGGATATTCTAAAGAAGCATGATGCCATTTTCTTAGGGGATACAGAAAAAAAAGAGCTTTACTTAACGTTTGATAATGGTTACGAAAATGGATATACTTCTAAAATCCTAGATATATTAAAGGAAAAAAAGGTTTCTGCCATCTTCTTTGTTACGGGTCATTATGTAAAGGATCAACCTGAGCTATTATTTAGAATGGTGAATGAAGGACATATCATTGGTAATCATTCGTGGTCCCATCCAGATATGACAAGCATTACAGAAGAAAAAATAGAAGCAGAGCTAAACAAGGTCCGAAACGAGGTCTTCAAAATAACAGGTCAATTGGAGATGAAATATTTACGTCCCCCAAGAGGGATTTTTAACGAACAAACTCTTTCTGTCAGTCATGAACTAGGCTTTACCAATGTTTTTTGGTCGATTGCTTATAAGGATTGGGAAACAAAGAATCAAAAGGGATGGAATTATGCTTATGAAAAGGTAATGTCTCAGCTTCATCCAGGAGCAGTAATTCTATTACATACCGTTTCCAAGGATAATATGGATGCAATAGCTAAAATTATCGACGATGCAAGAAAACAAGGATATCAATTTAAAAACCTAGATCAGATGGAAGTAAAAACCTATCATTGAGACTAAAATAGGGCTTTCTCTACAAGCTGTGAACGCAACGAAAGGTTGCGTTCCTTTTTTTATTCAAAAGAAAAAAGCGGTATGATAAGATAAGGATGAATAACGGGAGGGTTGATGTTTATGAAAGAAAGAAAATGGAAGCCAGTAATGATATTAACTGTTTTATTTGTTTTTATAGCTATTCACCTAACAGGGTGTAACAATAATACAGATTCTTTAATTCTTAGCGGGACGATTGAATCTACTCAATATAAAGTGATTTCTGAGGTTGCAGGAAAGATTATAGCGATGGATAAGGAGGAAGGAACAGCCTTAAGCAAAGGGGAAAGATTGGCTATCATTGATTCCATTATTCAAGAACTGGTTGTAAAACAGAAAGAAGCTGTTGTTGAGATAAAGCAGGCACAGCTTGAAGAGTTGAAAGCAGGGCCTAGATCGGAACAAATTAAGCAGGCAGAAGCAGGTGTAAATGCTGCAAAAGCAGCAGTAAACACAGCAAAAACATCAGTAGAAAACGCTCAAATTAATTATGATTATTGGGTAGATATGTATAATCAAATAAAATTACTTCATGAATCCAATGCAACAACTGAAAATGATGTAAAAGATGCAAAATATAAAATGGATACAGCAAACCAACAGCTTGCAACGACTCAAAAGCAAGTTCAGTCAACTCAGGCACAGCTACAATCAGCACAATCCCAGTTGGATCTTTTAAAAAGCGGTTCAACAACGCAAGCAATTAAAGCAGCAGAAGCAGATCTCAAACAGGTAAAAGCATCATTAGAGCAAGCAAAGATTATTCTCAATAAATATAACGTAACTTCTCCCATCGATGGAACTCTTATTTCAAAAAATGTTCAAATTGGAGACATAGTGAATACTGGAACCAGCTTGGGTACTGTAGCAGATTTGAATGATTTATGGGTAAGCGTCTATATACCTCAACGACATATCCATGCAGTGACATTGAATCAGGAAATAGATATCACCACTGTCTCTTTACCCAAAGAACAAATAAAAGGGA
>JAENYW010000169.1 GCA_016841555.1 Tepidibacillus decaturensis | reverse complement strand
ACAACAACATATCCTTTATCATGTATATGTTGACGGGAAGGAAATTGGAACAGTAGATAATAAATCTATTATAGAAATATTGAAGAGTCAAGAGTTAAGAAAAGCTAAATCAAAATACGGAGAATATACGTTAGATACAAAAAATGAAATATCCTATGTGGTAGAGGAAGACTTTAAGGCGGTCTATAATAATCTAGAAACGATACAAGCATTAAAGTCTGTAATGGAAATTGAAGCAATTGGATTTGAAGTAATTGTAGATGGAGAAGTAATAGGAATTGTTAAGGATCAAGCAACTGTTGATAGAATTCTAGATAATATAAAGCAAGCTTACATCCCACAAACAAAAAAAGATAAAGTTGTTGCAGCATCTATATCTAGTTCAACTCCTAAGGATATACATTTGGACAGCATTGAAATCAAGGAAGATGTAACAACGAAAAAAGTAGCAATATCACCAAACGATATAACTTCTGAAGAGGATATGTTTACTTTATTTAAAAAAGGCACATTAGAAGAAAAAGTATACATAGTAGAACAAGGAGATACCATTTCAGAAATCGCGCAAAAGCATGGCTTAAATACGAAACAAATGTATCAATTAAATCCTGAGGTTGAAGGAGAGCTTATTCATATTGGTGATGAACTTGTTGTTACTGCATTAACGCCAAAGGTAACAGTAGAATCGATAGAAACAGTTACGCAAATGGAAAAAATACCATATAAAGTAGTATATCAGAAAGACAATTCGATGTTTATGAATGAGTCTAAAACGATTCAAAACGGACAAGAAGGTCAAATGGAAGTTACATTCACTCTTCTTAAAGAAAATGGATATGTAGAAGAAAAAACAATTGTAGATGAAAAAATCCTAAAAGAGCCTAAAGAAAAAGTTGTAGCAAAAGGGACAAAAATAGTACCTGTAAAAGGATCTGGTATATATAGTTGGCCTACAGTAGGTGGATTCGTTACTAGTCCATTTGGGTATCGAACAAATCCTGTTGAAGGAGTATGGAAAATGCATACAGGGGTCGATATTTCAGGTGTGAGTGATAGAACGATAAAAGCAGCGGATCATGGCAGTGTTATTTTTACAGGTTGGAAAAGTGGATATGGTAATACCATTATCCTAGATCACGGGAATGGAAAGACAACATTATATGCTCATTTAAGCAGTATTTCCGTTTCAAAAGGGAATAAGGTAGCAAAGGGACAGAAAATAGGTGTAATGGGGAGTACAGGTCGTTCAACAGGAACACACTTACATTTTGAGGTTAGAGTAAATGATGTACCGAAAAACCCATTAAACTATATTGGAAAATAGAAACAATAAATTAGGCTTGTTCACAAAATGAACAGGCCTTATTTATTGTTTCTATTTATTTAAAATCAGTAAATTCTAACAGCTTCTATTCAGTCAATGAATTTTTGTGATAAACTGTGAATAAGTGAACCGTAACCATAGATCAGAGAAGGAGGCTATCCGCCTTTGAAAAGCAAAATTCTAATCGTGGAAGACGAAAGACCAATATCTGATATCATAAAGTTTAGTTTAGAGAAAGAAGGATATGAAGTATATACAACATTTGATGGCATAGAAGCGATTGATAAAACAAAAACCATTCATCCAGATTTGATTTTACTCGATATAATGCTACCAGGTAAAGATGGATTTGAAGTATGTAAAGATATAAGAGCATTTTCAGATCATCCAATTATTATGTTAACTGCAAAAGATACAGAAGTTGACAAAGTGTTGGGATTGGAGATGGGAGCAGATGATTACGTAACCAAGCCATTTTCTATTAGAGAGCTAATGGCAAGGGTGAAGGCTAATTTACGAAGAATCTCTCAAAAAGAATCTTTTGGAACGCAGTCTCAACAAATTAACATTTCTGAACTAATTATTGATCCTCCTACTTATGTAGTAAAAAAGAAAAATAGTATGGTAGACCTAACTCATCGGGAATTTGAATTACTTCATTATTTGGCAAAAAACATAGGATTAGTGATGACAAGAGAGCACCTGCTTGAAGCGGTATGGGGTTATGATTATTTTGGTGACGTAAGAACTGTAGATGTTACTATTCGCAGATTAAGAGAAAAAATTGAAGATAATCCAAGCCAACCAACCTATATTATTACAAAAAGAGGATTAGGATATGTGCTACGTAATCCAGCTGCAAAGGAGTAGTTATCATTGAAGAAGTGGGGCTTTTTCCAATCCATTCAGTGGAAATTAGTCGTTATATATATTCTATTGATTTTAATATCTATGCAAATCATCGGAATCTATTTTATTCAATCATTAGAAACCTACTATGTAGATAATTTCAATGAAACGTTAAATGCTCAAGCAAGCTTATTATCGGTTAATTTAGAAAGGTATTTAACCCAAGATGAGAGAAAGGAATCAGATAAAAGGAGAGATATTGACAATTTAGTAGATAATTTATTTGCATTAAATGGAGTAGATCTCTCTATCATTGATAGCAATGGTATTATTTTGAGCACCTCTGAAAAAATGATTCCTAGTATCGTTGGTCAGAAAATTTATCAAACAGAAGTAAATAGAGCGCTTTTAGGGACTAGAGATGAAGCAATAAGAATTGATCCAAAGTCGGGTCATCGAATGAAATATCTAGCTATGCCGATTAAACAGGGTAATAACGTTTTAGGTGCAGTATTTATGAAAGCATCCATAGAAGGTGTTTATGATACCATTCATCGTATCAATAAAATTTTAATGACAGGAACATTAATCGCATTATTATTTACTGCAATCTTAGGGTTTATTTTATCTAACACAATTACAAAGCCAATAAAAGAGATAACCACGCAAGCTGCGGATATAACTAGAGGAAATTTCAATCAACAGGTAAAGGTATATGGGGACGATGAAATTGGCAGGCTAGGCGACACGTTTAATCGAATGTCTGCTCGTCTGAAAGAAGCAATCGATCAAAATGAGGAAGAAAAAAAGAAGCTATCCTCCATTTTAACACACATGAGTGACGGAGTAATTGCTACAAATGAGCAAGGGAAAATCATTGTTATCAATCAACGTGCATTAGAAATTATGGGATTAGAAGAGAGTCAAGTGGTATATAAAAATATTGAACAAATATTCCAATCTATTTTGATTCCCAAAAATGATGAAAGTATCTATTATGAGTATTATTTTGATAATGAAGTGAAAGTATTAAAAATGACCTTTAATATGATTAATTCAATCAGTCATGGAGAAATTGGTATGATTATTGTTGTCTATGACGTGACAAATGAACAGAAGCTAGAACAAATGAGAAAAGACTTTGTTGCTAATGTTTCCCATGAATTAAGGACTCCATTAACTACAATAAAAAGTTACTTAGAAGCATTAGAAGATGGAGTGGTAGAAGATAAAGACTTAGCAAATCGATTTATAAAGGTTGCCAGTCAAGAGACGGACCGAATGACTCGACTCGTTAATGATCTTTTGCAATTATCTCATTTAGATGATAAACAACAGCTGAACAAATCAATGGTATCCTTTAAAGAGATGATTGAAGATGTTGTTGATCGATTTAGTTTTCAATGTAAGCAAAGGTTAATTGAATTGAACGTTAATATCCCAGAGTACCTCCCTACCATCTATGTAGATAGGGATCAAATTGATCAAGTGTTAGATAATCTACTATCTAATGCCATTAAATATACGAAGAAAAACGGAAAAATTTTTGTATCAGCAAAATTAGAAAAGGATCATTTATATATAGAAATAGCCGATACAGGGATGGGAATCTCAAAAAAACATTTAACAAGACTATTTGAAAGGTTCTATCGAGTGGATAAGGCTCGATCCAGAGAAATGGGAGGTACTGGATTAGGGTTATCCATTGCAAGAGAAATAGTAAAAGCGCATCATGGTGATATATATATTGATAGCGAAGTAAACGAAGGAACACAGGTAGTTTTCTATATTCCGGTAACAGAAGGAGTTGTAAACGGTTGATAGAAAAAGTGAAATCTTCAGTTCTATTTATTCTAATAATGAATAGTTTACTGCTAACATGGCTACTTATCTTTCATAGTCCTAATAATAGTACGGTCTCATTATCTGAATATCTTCCGAGAATTACCTTTGGTAGCGAATCTGAAATTCAACAGATAATAAAGCCAACTAAAATCATCTATCATCTAGGTGAGAATAGACATTCCTTATCAACACCAGGAATGGAATCTTATCAAAAAATAGAGTTAGATATGAACCATTGGGCCTTTTATGATTTTTATTTAGTCTATTATGGAGTTGATTGGAGAGAAATGATAGAAGATAAGAATGGAATTGAAATTATTTTTCCACATTCATTATCCGCTTCCTTATTATCCTCTATGTTTAAAGTCACTAATACAAGTAATAAGCTTGACTCCATTAATCGAATATGGCTATCTGTTGATAATGTCGATAATGTACGTGCATATTTTATATCTGATGAAGAAGATAAGGTGTTTGTATCACAAACATCCATCTCATCACAAAAATTAACTCAATATACTGCATATTCATTTAACCAAAAGAAATATGCTTATTATTGGTCCTCAAAAAATGAAACATCATTTATTAAACAAACATACTATCTTCCAAAAGAAGATCTTGAGATGAAATTATATCGACAAACCTATAATCCTGTTTCTGTTGGCGATTTTATCCAATTATTATTTATTGATCCAATCATGGTAAGGAAGGTATATGAACAAAATAATAACCAGAATGTGATATACACAGATGGGACTAGAAGTATTCAGTATTATCCCAATGAGAAATATATTAGATATTATCAGCCTGTTTCCGATAATGAAACTGAAATAGATATCAATAAAGATGCATTTGCAGCAATTCGTTTTGTAAACCATCATGGTGGTTGGGATGGGAACTATTATCTAGATAAAATAAACAAAATGGATGGAGCATCTAGAACAGCATATCTATTTAGACAATATATAGATGGTTATCCTATTATTAAAAATGAAAGTAACTATGGAATGATTCAAATGCAAGTGAAAGATGGAATTATTAATCAATTTCAAAGATCCATGCTTCTATTAGATAAAAGCGTCGAAGTAAAAAGAGTAGAAGTGATGAAAGACATAGAATTAATTCAGCTTTTGGAACAACGAAATATTTCTATGGGAGATATAAAGAATATAGAGCTTGGGTATAAAATTATAGAAACACATGAGTTATTAAATTTTACTCCTTATTGGCAGATCCTCTTATCTAGCGATTTAACCATTGAGATTCCTGCTTATGAAAGTGTGGTGCATGAATTTGGATTGGAGTAAAGCGAAAAATATTTTCATCATCTCGTTTTTACTTCTTAATATTATGCTTGGTTATCAGTTATACCTAAAGGAAAATAAATATTCACACTATATGCAATGGACAACGAATAATATTGAAGAATTAAAAGAAAAAATGGATGAGCAGAGGATTCAACTGCATAGTGATATTCCAAAAGAAATACCAGAGATGCATTTTCTACAAATAAAGAATAAAGTGTATGCCATAAACGAAACATTGGAAAAAAACATTTCAGAAACACCTAATAAAAATCTAATTGAATCATTTGCGCAGCAATTATTTTCTCATTATCAACAGTATCAATACGATCTAATACAATCAGATAACAAACAATATTATGTCTATTATCAGATGATAGATGGATATCCTATCTATGGAGCAAAAATAGAAATAATAATTAATGAAAACCAATCAATTACCTATTCTCAAAACTATTGTGAAACAATTAATCAAGGATTGGATAGACAAGTAATTCCAGCCTATTCTGCTTTAAGGACTGTTTTAGAGCAGCAGATCATTCCTGAAAACGCAGAAATTTTGCAAATATTATTAGGCTATCATGGTGATACCAATCAAACAAATATCCAAGTTTTTTTAACCCCTGTTTGGAGAATTACTTACCAAGTAGATAATATAAAAGAAGAACTGTATGTTAATGCAATGACTGGAAGTCTAGAGAATATGATAAACTATTGAAAAATAATGATAGGTAAAAGATAATTAAATAGAATAAATTTCAGCAGGAGGGTTCATCTTGATAAAATACAGCGTGTTGTATAGCGGGAGTACAGGTAATTCTATTTATATAGGAACAGAAGATTATCATCTACTGATTGATGCAGGATTAAGTGGGAAAAAGATAGAAGCAGGATTAAATCAACTAGGAGTGAATCCAGGACAGATTAATGGAATTCTTCTTACCCATGAACACGACGATCACGTGAAAGGGATTGGTGTATTATCAAGAAAATATAATATTCCTATCTATGGAAATGAAAAAACTATTCAGCATTTACCAAACAATGTGGGAAGCATTGATGAATCATTCAAAAAAATCTTTGAAACAGGAACAATAAAAGAATTTGGTAATTTACAGATAGAATCCTTTGCAATTTCTCATGATGCTGCAGAGCCAGTAGGATATGCTATTTATCAAGGTAATATACAGCTAAGTATCGCTACAGATTTAGGATATGTAAGTCAAAAAATTAAGCAAAAAATAAGTGGCTCTGATGCCTTCATCTTTGAAGCAAATCATGATGTAGGCATGTTAAGAATGTCCTCTTATCCTTGGTCCATAAAACAAAGAATACTGAGTGATGTTGGACATTTATCCAATGAAGATGCTAGAGATGCATTAGCCGAAATTATAACCAATAATACACAAAAAATTTATTTAGCTCATTTAAGTAAAGAGAATAATATGCAGGAACTAGCACACTTA